>NZ_JAKKRO010000002.1:0-180854 GCF_025654235.1 Shewanella sp. SM32
CCTAGGTTCATCCAATCGCGGAAGGCCCGAAGGTCCCCTCCTTTCCCCCGTAGGGCGTATGCGGTATTAGCAGTCGTTTCCAACTGTTATCCCCCTCGACTGGGCAGATCCCTAGGCATTACTCACCCGTCCGCCGCTCGCCACCTCAGAAGTAAACTCCCTTGTGCTGCCGCTCGACTTGCATGTGTTAGGCCTGCCGCCAGCGTTCAATCTGAGCCATGATCAAACTCTTCAATTAAAGTTTTGTTGTTTGACTTTCGTCAAACGGCTCAATGAATTCTACTGTTTTGATTCGCTTTGCTCACTAAGAAGCATCGCGTTTCAATTCATACATTACTGTATGTACATATTACTATGAACACTCAATCACGCTTCTCGTTGAGGAGAATGACTTGAAAACATTGATTTAAATTTTTGACTGCCAACCCGAAGGCTAAGCAGTTTCGATTAACTCAACACCTGTGAGTGTCCACACAGATTTGCTTGATAAATTGTTAAAGAGCGTGGTTATCAGCTTATTCAGCGTTTAACCCTTGACCCCGCTGGGTCAGTGGATGCGCATTATAGGGATGTCAGATTTTACCGCAACCCCTTTGGCGCGAATAATTACGAAAAAACGATTCAAGCGCACACTTTTTGAACTAAAAGTGTGTTTTTACGCCAATATTATCGAATTTGTGCCGGATTAAGGCAAAAGATGAGGTTAACTCAGCGCTAGAAATGACAAGAGCCAACCTATTGGTTAGCTCTTTATCTCATGCGAGATAGCTTTACTTCTGATTTCTATCGAACAAGAGCGACAGCTGGCACAGCTTATATCGCAACCTTGGTTGACGAATCAGCCCATGATGAACTGATTATAAGTAGTAGAACTCCAACTAACCCACGCTTTTTAAGTAAGCTGGCACATCGGCAATACTGTCGAGTACCGCTGTGGCATCACTGTCATCGGCAATAACCTTACCACTGCGCACTAATATACGAGTAGTCACGCCCGCCGCTTTCGCAGCCTGCATATCTTCGGCTTTGTCGCCAACCATGACTGAGTGCGCTAAGTCGATTTTTAAGAATTGCGCCGCATCATTAAGCATACCCGGCTTAGGTTTGCGGCAATCACAATCGACCTTATATTCCCCTATACCTTTTTCGGCATGATGCGGGCAATAGTAAATACCATCGAGCTCGACCCCTTTGTCGGCAAAGTTCCAATCCATCCACTCCGTTAAGCTGTGGAATTGGTCTTCAGTATACATGCCACGGGCAATACCAGATTGATTAGTAACAACAACTAACTTGTAGCCCATTTCCTTTAAAGAGAGGCAAGATTCAAACACACCGTCAATATATTCGAAGTCATCCACTAGGTGGACATAACCATGGTCTTTGTTAATCACACCATCACGGTCTAAAAATACTGCTCGACTCACTGTAATACTCCCAAATCGCCTAAGGCGTTATAGCGCTATTATTCCATTCATTATCAGAAATTGCACCGCGAAGTTATGCTTTTAGCGCTAAATTGCGCGTTAGTGATATTTCGTGGCTGTACAGGCAAATCTCTATGCACAGCTTGTGTCTATGCGAGATAGCAATTGTCCCACCAAATTAGAGTCCCAAAAATCCAGCAGTGAAATGTGTAATTGCACTATTTTAATCAAAATACTCAATTGAAGAAGCTGAACAGCGTTTTTACAAATAATTGCCACCGTTGCCACCGTTGCCACCGTTGCCACCGTTGCCATCGAAGCCATCGAAGCCATCGAAGCCACTCGCAAGTAATGCGCTTCAAATCGTAAGAGAAAACCACAAATAAACCCCGTCTTTTGGGCATTGTTAGTCTCTTAGGTACTGCACTCAATCAAGCATTTCCCTTTATTTGTGGTGTTTTTAACGGTAATCTTGGGCAAATAACGAGAAAATACCCGAAATAGACGGAAATAATGAGTCGAACTACGCCTATCGTTCACAAAACCCGCACTCAGTTAGTTGTGGAAGTGCTCAGAGAGAGAATTCTTTCAGGTGACATAGCCGCAGGAGAACCCCTCAGACAAAGTGCCTTGGCTGAAGCGTTAAATGTCAGCCGTATTCCGGTGAGAGAAGCGTTATTGCAACTCGAAGCCGAAGGACTCGTTAAGTTTGAGCCCCATAAAGGTGCGACTGCGACCGTGTTATCCGTCGAACAAGTCACCGAACTTTTTGAATTACGTGCAATGATCGAAACCGATCTGCTTGCGAAAGCGATCCCACGACTTCAAGAGGCTGATTTAGAAAAAGCAGAACGTGTACTCGAACAATTGGAGTCGGCCTTCAAACATGAAGATGCCGTCGCCAGTTGGAGCGAGTTGAATACGCAATTTCACACTTGCTTATATCAGGCGGCTAATCGCCCACACACCCTTGAGGTTGTTCACGGCCTCAATACTAATTGTGATAGATACATTCGTTTGCAGTTATTGCTCGCGGGGGGAATTCCTGCCGCAGAGCATGAGCACAGGGCTTTGCTCAACCACTGCAAACTGAGAGAAACAGAAAAAGCGACGGCGCTACTGCGTCATCATATTCTGCATGCCGCAATGACAATTCGAGATCTCGTCGCCAAACAGGTGGTCTAGATCACGGACGGCCATTAGAGTTGCCGATAAGCTTTGTTGTCGATTCAAGGCAGCGCTCAGGTTCTGCCTTTTTTATTTG
Source organism: Shewanella sp. SM32 (assembly GCF_025654235.1). Taxonomy (NCBI): domain Bacteria; kingdom Pseudomonadati; phylum Pseudomonadota; class Gammaproteobacteria; order Alteromonadales; family Shewanellaceae; genus Shewanella; species Shewanella sp. SM32. Next base: position 2,692 of record NZ_JAKKRO010000002.1, read on the forward strand.
AGAGAAACCACCATGCAGTACGCCACTATCACAGGTTGGGGCAAATGTGTTCCACCAGCCACGCTGACCAACGATGATCTTGCTACCTTTATCGAGACATCCGACGAATGGATTAAATCTCGCACAGGGATCAGCCAACGCCATATCAGTCATGTAAATACCTCTGAACTTGCTTCAGTTGCAGCACAACGTGCGCTCGCAGCAGCGGGTATTGATGGCAGTGAAATCGACATGATCATTCTGGCCAGTGCCAGCCCAGACACTTTGATCCCAAATATTGCATCCACTGTACAAGCTAATATTGGCGCCAGTTGTGCCGCATTCGATATCAATGCTGCCTGCAGTGGCTTCTTATATGGATTAGGTTTAGCCAGCTCACAAATCAAGAGTGGCCAGAGCAAGAAAGTATTAGTCATTGGTGCTGAACGTTTATCTTTCTATTTAGATTGGTCGCGCCGCGAAACTGCAGTGCTATTTGGTGATGGTGCGGGTGCCGTTGTGGTTGAAGCGACAGATGTTGCCGGTGGCGTGCTCGGTTATGAGCTAAATAACGATCCTGAAGGTCGTGATATTCTGAAAGCAGGCTTTGGCACGGCGATGGACAGATTCTCAGCCGACTCATTGGACTTTTTCATTGAATTCGATGGCCAAGAAATCTTCAAGCGTGCGATTAACGGAATGAATAAATTGAGCACTAAAGTGCTTGAAAAATGTGGTGTTGATAAGGATGAAGTGGATCTCGTGATCCCGCATCAAGCCAACGAACGTATTATTGATACCTTAGTTAGCCGAATGAAAATCCCGAAAGAAAAAGCCTTCGTGAACATCGCTAATTATGGCAATACCTCGGCGGCAACGATTCCAATTGCTATTTGTGATGCGTTAGAACAAGGCATTATCAAGCCGAATCAAACCATACTCTCTTGTGCCTTTGGCGCAGGCTTAACCTCTGCCGCACTCTTGCTACAATGGGGAAATCGCGTCACACCTATCAATATCAGTGATGCCGAGTTACCGCCTTGCGATAAAACAGGCATAGAGTTAGTCAAACGCGCTGTAGATTATTTTTGTAAGCCGTAAACGGTTTCTGCAAAACGATTACATAGTGTTTCACTAAAACATAAAAGCCATCTTAATCGATGGCTTTTTTAGTATATGACTACAGAACTTATTCATTCAGCTTGCTAATGATCATCTCATCCCAATAGATAGCTTGATTAAAATGTTCGGCGAGTTTTTGATTTAACTCGTTAAAGCCTTTAACCACGCCTTCGCTGCCACTAATACAAGACCAGACAAATCGATGGCAATTATTGTCGAATAAATCATATTCCCGATACTGATAAATCGCCTGTTCAGCGCGGGGCAACACAGAGTCGGCAATAAGAGGCTGATGTTGGTGATTACAGGCAAGATAGATTTGGCTACCGGTCCGTCCCGCTAAAAAACGCTTTACCGATACAGCCCGCACCAGCCCTGAGCCATGTAACTCTACGAGGCAATCATCACCAAGCCAAATGCCAGTATGCTCAATCACGCCAAAAACATAACAACAGACGATACTGCCAGGAATTGGCGATACTTGTTTTAATCCCTTTTGCCATTGACTCGGCGGTGCCACCATAGCGCGATTGGCAACGGGGTACTTAGGGGCCTTACCGAGTAATCTGTCACGCTCAAGCTGTTGACGCTGCTCGCGCTCATCGGCCAGCAAAACCGCACCGATTACGGCACCACCCACCCAAAGTAAAGGTAACGGCATCATATTCTCCTACACTCTCAACTTAGTAGAGTGAAGTACAAGTTGGTTGGATTGCCAAGTTAACGGCAGGTTGAATTTGAACAGAGGATTAAATGTCAACTGAGTTTAGCTTGTCAGTGATTAACCTAAGATGAAATCAAAGTGAAATCAATCCATCTCAAATGGATTCACTCACCACAAAGAGTGATTTCTGTTAACACTGACTAAGTCGATTTTTGCAGTAAATCAGCCACAGTAAGCTTTGCTGCACCGCCCATGGCGGCCATTTGCGCGAGTAATAATTCCCCACAAGCTAAGGCATCGGTCAGCGCGCTATGGGCCGCATAAATAGGTAAACCATAACGCTCGCGACAAGCGCCAAGGCGCAAACTCCCCTCTTTAATCACTGAGTGCTCCCGTAGTAAACGGTGCTTTTCAACCATTAAAGTATCAATTGCAGGTAAAACAATGGCTTGATGATAAATCGTCAATAAATCCTGCTGTAAAAAACGACAATCTAAAGGGGCATGATGTGCCACCAGCACGCGTCCATAGGTTTGATTGATAAACCAGCCCATGGCTTCCTCAATGGTGACGGCTTGTACCAAATGATTATCAAGAATGCCGTGGATCGTCGCACTTTGGCCTACACTACCGCGAATTTGCACTAACTTTTGCTCGGCGCGTGCCAACGGGATCTCACCGCGCTCAATCGGCACCAATCCAATGCTGAGAATTTGGTCTTGCTGTGGATTGAGCCCTGTCATCTCCAAATCCATCGCCGTTAACGGCGCTTCGGATAACGGCATTGCCAGCAGAGGCAACAGCGACTGATAATAGCCTTTAAATAAATGATGTTGGCAACGCAGCGCCCGCCAATTGAGCTGAGTTTTCAGCAACAATGTATTCATATCAAAAGCTTCGCATAAATTTCATCTTCATCCCCGCCTGCGCCTCATGTACGACTTTAAAAGCGTCACGTAACTGATGACGAACCAGCGAAGATAAATGCCCAGGCAGCAAATAATTACTCACCTCTACCCCTTGATTATGTTGATAACCTTGGTTCGATAACCGCATATGGGCGATAAACTCATGGGCATCAGCCAAATTGAGCGCATCTTGCCGATTGAGAATATTCGCATCCATCAAGGCACGAATACGTTTTGCAGTATTCACTTCTTTAATACCCGCAGACAAGGCATAGACACGGGCAATATCGTTAATCAAAGCATTACCTTTATGCTTCAAATCTATGCCTTTAACTTCGCTACCATCCCGCTCGAGTACAAATTTGCGGAAAAATCCTAGCGGCGGTGACTCCACCAACGAATTGCCTGTCATACCCGCGAGGAAAATATCGTTATCGCGGGTTTGAGCCAAGACTTTATCCTGTAAGGCATCAAAAAGAGTTTGTGGACCGTAAACCGATCGCATATCGAAGAAGATGCTGGCGTGCATTAACGCCTTAGGCTCAGGCGTTATGACCCATTTTTCAAATACCTGTTGCCACTGTTTGAGTGACATCCGCCATTGGGGATTTTGCGCCATAATATTGCCGGGACAAAATTCATAACCGCATTGGTCAAGCCCTGCGCACACGGCATGGGTTAAGGCATCAAAATAACCTTTAGCAAAATCATCCATCTCTTCTGCGACTAACAAGCCATTATCTTGATCTGAACACGCAGCCTGATCTTGTCGTCCCTGCGAGCCAAATGCCAACCAGCAAAAGGCCATGGGCGGTTCACCGAGTAATTGCTGATTGAGCACAATTAATCGCCGCGTCAGCGCATCGGTGACAGAGGTTAACACTCGGCCAATTTCTTCAGCTCTGGCATCGGCACTAATAAGATTTTGCAGCAATAGGGGAATTTGCTTACTGACGCCAATTAAACTGGCAAGATCCTGCTGCCGTTCAATCTCACCAATCAACAGTAGCGGTTGTGAGCCCTGCCCGCGCAAGATGTCAGTACTGGTCACCATACCGATAGCTTTATCTTGATCGATAATAGGTAAGTGATGAATGTTATGCTCACTCATCAGCAGCATGGCTTCAAAAATCAAGGCATTGGAGGAGATCGAGATAGGTGAAACCGTCATGGCTTGATGCACAGCAACGCTGCCATCAAGCCCTGCTGCTAACACGCGATTACGCAAATCCTTATCGGTTAAGATGCCAACCAATTTATGATTATCCGTCACCAATAAGGACGATACTCGGCGATTTCGCATCAAGAGTGCCGCCTGAGTCACGCTAGCTTGGGCATCTATAACGATGGGAGTGGAAGACATCAAGGTACTTATCCGACTTGTGGTCGTCAGATCCTTTGCCTTAAAGCGGGCCTCATGGCGTAAACGCTTTGCGAAGGCGCGGGTAAAAAACTTATCGAAGTGACGACTCTCACTCCTAAGGCTATCAAACAAGGCTTGGGGCAGATGATAAACTAGACCGTCTTCAAGAATAGCGACTTTATTAACGACTTTTTCCCCTGATAACAAAGTAGAAAAGCCAAAAAACTCACCCTCGCCCACTCTATCCACCAACACGCCGTCAGGATCGCGCACTTCAAAGGCGCCGCTTCGCACCATATACAACTTAGGCGAATTCGCGTCGAAATTAACATAACCAGAGGCCTTGCTGTAATACCCAACAGTAACAGCCTTAGCGCAGCGCACGACTACATCCTCAGGCAGAGCATCAAAGGGCACAAGTCCCTGTAGAAATTGCACTACGGGTTGTAACTCACTGGCATTCATAGGCAACACCTTCTTTAGGCGAATTTTTACTGAGATGTCATCACTATAGCCTGCATTGTCGCTACGCTACATTCGACTAAAGTCAGCCGCAAGCATAATAAAGTGACTCCCCACAGAATCATAAAGGCTGGCCAAAAGAGCCATAAAAAAGAGCGCCGAAGCGCTCTCTTGTGTTGGTACTCACCATTACGCAGTAAGGTTAGTGGCCGCTTGCTTCACCCGAACCTTTAGGGAAACGAATCGATTCAACCATCTCCTGAACATGCAGTGGTGTTGCCGCAGTGACTCGACTCACTATCGCTGCCACACCGAAGTTCACTAACATGCCTACCATACCAATACCTTCTGGTGAAATACCCAGGAACCAGTTAGCAGCTATGTTAGCCGTTGGATCAACAAACTTGAAGTAGATGATATAACCAGCAGTAAACAGCAGACCCGTTAACATACCAGCAATCGCACCTTCTTTATTCATTGTCTTAGAGAAAATACCCATAACAATGGCAGGGAACAGTGAGGAAGCCGCTAATCCGAAGGCGAATGCCACCACTGCCGCCACGAAACCAGGAGGGTTCACCCCAAAGTAACCCGCAATCACAATGCCAATACCTGCCGCCAAGCGAGCATATAGCAGCTCTTTTTTATCGGAAAGGTTAGGCATTAAATTCTTTTTCAATAGGTCGTGTGAAACCGACGTTGAAATCACCAATAGCAAGCCTGCAGATGTTGATAACGCAGCTGCTAAACCACCCGCCGCCACAAGGGCGATAACCCAAGCTGGTAAATTAGCGATTTCTGGCGTAGCAAGTACGATAATATCGTTATCAATCTTCATTTCATTTTTGCTAGCGGGATCTTCAATCTTACCTGACGAATAGTAAATTTTACCGTCGCCATTTTTGTCATCCCACTTAATCAAACCGGTTTTTTCCCAGTTCTTAATCCAATCTGGTGCAGACTCATAAGCCACACCTTTAGAATCGGGACCGTTAATAGTTTCAATCATGTTCACGCGGGAGAACGCTGCTAACGCAGGCACTGTGGTGTACATAATCGCAATAAAAACAAGCGACCATCCTGCAGTGATACGTGCATCTTTCACCTTAGGTACAGTGAAGAAACGCACGATAACATGGGGTAAACCCGCAGTACCCACCATCAAGGCACCCGTAATACAGAACACATCTATCATGCTCTTAGAACCGTCGGTGTAAGGTGCAAAGCCGAGCTCAACCGAAACGTTATTGAGTTTTTCTAACAAATACACACCGCTATTATTGCCAGCGGCATCCAGTAACTCAGCACCAAAACCAATTTGCGGAACTAAGTGGCCTGTCATCATCACTGAAAGGAAAATAGCCGGAACCATAAAGGCGAAAATCAGTACGCAGTATTGGGCAACCTGAGTGTAGGTAATCCCTTTCATACCACCGAGTACCGCGTAGAAGAACACGACCGCCATACCGATATATACGCCAGTATCCACCTCCACTTCAAGGAAGCGCGAGAACACAACACCCACACCGCGCATTTGCCCTGCAATATACGTAAAGCAAATAAAGATGGCACAGATAACCGCTACAGTACGTGCCGCCTGTGAGTAATAACGCTCACCGACGAAATCTGGCACAGTAAACTTACCAAATTTACGTAAATACGGTGCCATACAAAGGGCAAGCAATACGTAGCCGCCCGTCCAGCCCATCAAGTACACGCTACCATCGTAACCGACGAAAGACACAATACCCGCTAACGAAATAAATGACGCCGCTGACATCCAATCTGCCGCCGTTGCCATACCGTTCACCACAGGGTGAACACCGCCGCCAGCAACATAGAACTCTTTGGTTGAACCCGCACGGGTCCAGATTGCAATCCCAATGTAGAGCGCAAATGAGAGCCCTACGATAATATATGTGAGTGTTTGAACATCCATCTCAAAGCTCCTTAGTCTTCTTGTACGTTATATTTTTTATCTAAGGCGTTGGCTTTTGCCGCGTAGACAAAGATAAGCGCAACGAATACATACATAGATCCCTGTTGTGCAAACCAGAAACCTAATTTGAATCCCATGAAATGGACTTCATTGAGTACATCAACCAATAAAATGCCGCATCCAAAAGAAACTGCCGCCCAAATGGCTAATAAGCTCAGTACGAGACGAATATTCTCGCGCCAATAACCCTTTGCCTTGTCGTTGTTTTCAAAACCCATAGTGACTCCCCTGTGCTGTTTTAATTTTAAGTCATGTTTAATCTAGCAACAGCTGGTGTGAGCACAATCACGACTTTCGTCTAACCCGTGATTCAAAACACTGTCTGCAAATAGCGAATAGAAACAAATTCAAAGAGTTAACAATGATATTACATTTTGATGCGGTTTTAACTTTTTTAACAGGTTAGACCAATGTCGAACATGAATGAGTGGGATGTGAATGGAGAAAGAGGATTTACAACCCATAAATAGAAATAACTTATTGTCTGAACTAGGGAAATTAGAAATTTAAATGACCTTTAATACGGCTCTAGACTGGTTAAAAATCAGATAATTGAGATTTTTAGCCTAGATTATTGAGAGTTTTAATCATGAGTTTCTCAATTAATTAGAGACGTTTCATTTCATCAAACCTAGGTCAGGTCAATTGCTTACCGTTTCATTTCCTCATGTTATTTCGTCAAAATGTTAGGGTTTGACTCACTGCCTCCTTGCAGGTTTACAACAAAAAATAACCCAGCCTATGCTGGGTTACTCAATCTACCTTGAGGAAACGTGACTAAGCGTTACTCGCAAAAAGCTACTTTCATCGCATGGTACATCGCGTGCCGTCCGTCTATAAAATGCCGTTACTTCGCAGCTAAAAACCTCACTAACGCCGCCAATTCTTCTGCGGTATGTGCGGTTGAGGTCAGCATATAACGGCCATTAACCAGTAATGACGGTACCCCCTTGATCCCAGCAAGCTCAGCTTGAGAGTCATAATTCATTAGGGTAAATTTAGCATCGACGGAATTCATCGCGGCATCGACATCATCCACCCTAGCGCCTTGGGCAAGGAAAAAGGCTTTTACTTGCCCAAGGGTGGTAAATTGCTCACCTTTCTCATGAATTTGCTTAAAAATGGCACCATGGGTTTGCTTAGTCATCTTTAATTTTTGCGCCATATAATAGGCAAACTGGCTCAATTCCCAAGCGGGACGACCTGCACCAACGGGTGTACGCTCAAAGGCCACATCTTTGCCAAGCAGCTTTACTGTCGACTCGATGAGCGGTTCTTGCTTATAACAATGTGTGCAGTTATAAGAAAAAAACTCCCGCAGCACTGGCTTTTGTGCTTCGGTAATGCCCGCCACAGTGACGTAATCCTTGCCTTCTTCGAAACTTGCAGCCTGCAGGGCAAAGCTGGCACTCAGCATTAATCCGCACGCAAATACTGCTATAGGTCGAACTCGATTAAACACGCTCATTATATTGTCTCTTTTTATTCGTCATTTGTTTAAATAAGGATTACACATTTGCTCAAGCAAATTTGGAACTCAAAGATAACCTAAAAGTTCAACTTTTACCTTTTACAGTAATGAACCTTTCTCAACATGCCGCTAGCATATCCAGCGGCGAAACATACTGATATCGAAAGCCTAAATCCGTGACAATCGCGTCAGCTTGGATGACTTTACTCGGCATAGATTGTTGATTAAATTCTGGCGCGACTAAACCTATAGATTCAGCAGCAGCTTGATAAAACTCAGCTTTAGTCGGATGTGAAGGTGCGCAAAGATTATAAATCGGCGCCACTGATAATCCAGAATGAGTTGCCGCGAGAATGGCGCTAACGGCGCGCACACAGTCGCTAAGATGGACTAAATTTACCGCGACATTCGCTCCACTCACATCGGTTTTTCCAGCAAGAAAACGCCCAGGATGACGTTTAGGACCGACGAGTCCAGCAAAACGAACGATACAGGTATGGGGCAATGCTTGAAATAAAGCTTCAGCATCTAACAGCACTTGGCTATCGCTTGATTCTGCCATCGCATCGGCTTCTGTCATCAATTTATCTTGGGTCGGATATACGCCCGTAGTGCTGATAAACACAATCCGCTGATATTGCCAGCCTTGAGTTAATGCGATGAGTTGTTGTAATTCTTCAAGATAAGCGGCATTACCACGCTTTAGCCGTGGAGGAATATTGACCACCAGATAATCAGTCTGAAATAAACCGCTTAACGCCTGAGCATCGGGGGCAGATGATGCTTCGTGGCCCAATTGCAGCGGATAGGCTTCAATCCCGACTTCAGTTAATACCGATAATTCTTCGGCACTGCGCTTACAGCCAGTGACTCGATAGCCTTCATGGACAAGTTGCTTTGCCAAAGCAAAACCAAACCAACCACAACCGACCAAAGCAACACTGGATTTTACTGCGCTGTTTTCTGCTTTTACATTCGCCATATTAGCCCTAAGGGAATCACATCAGCGGATAGAATACGGAACTTAGCGCATAAGATTCAAGCTTGTAGCGAACTAAAATAAAAACTAATCCCTTTATCGACTTGTAAGGTACGAATAGCACCCTCGGACAACTCTTCCGCCTTGATGGCTTTTTGTACTGTCACGCCTTCATTACTTAAAAAACGCAGCGATGGCTCACTACCATCCTCTTTGCAGGCCCACACTTGGGGTTGACTCACATCTTTAGTCGTCATCATGACTTTTGCGATACAGCCATCGGAGAGTTTCACTATGGTTCCTGGTGGATAAATACCGAGAATTTTAACCAAAATAGCGATTAAAGATTCAGCATGTTTAGTGGCCCGATTCTTAAACAAATAACCTAAAGCGACTTGAGGGGAAGATATTTGTTGACCACTGAGCTGTTGATCGTAGTCATTTGCCAAACTCACGATCTGCGTAATGATAGGAATTTTATGGTCAGTTAACCCATCAGGGAAACCTGAACCGTCAATAAACTCATGGTGGTGTAGCACAATGTGTAGTACTTCTTTAGGGAATAATCCGGAACGATTGAGCATGTCATAGGCGAAATTAGGGTGCATTTGCAGATAATTTGACTCATGAGGTGTTAAGGCTCCGCGCTTACGGCGAATAACATCAGGTACCTTAAGTTTTCCAATATCATGTAACAAACTACCAAGAGCAATATCACGCAGTTCCCTTGGACTTAAATCCAGTGCATGGCCCATCATCATTGCTAATACTGCCACGGAGACGCCGTGCTGGGTCACACTGACATCGTTATCATCCATTCCAACCAAAGTGAGGAAAGGTTTTTCAACTTCCTGTAGATGGCTGAGCAAGTCTTCTACCAGTGCCGCCGATAATCGATAGGCACCTTCGGGATCACTGGCTATCTTGCCAAATACATTTCGGCAGTTATTTACATTCTCAAGGAAACGCTTTTGGCTTAAACGTATCGCCTTACGGGTATCGGCCTTAAGATCTCGCTCAGGTGGAACTTCAATTTCATCTTCAACATCCTCATCTTCCCTAACAGTCTCCGAGCCGGGATTCAATTCAGATAACAAAAAAACATAGGGAACGCCTAAGCCACGGATCATTTCGATTTGAGCGGCACTGCTAATATCAACACGGTTAAATAAAAAAGGGTGGTTCGTCCATGACAAAGGCAACTTGACTCTCATGCCAAGTTGAATTTCTGACAGTAACAACTTTTTTTGAGGTACTTTTGCCACGCAATATGACTCCTTTCAAATGTAATGTGGATATAAACAGATGGCCTCATCTGCGTATCCAACAGGGCACATTTAAGCTAAGTACATATAACTATAGATGATTCAAAGCATTCAATGGAGAAATAAGGTAAAAATCCTTATCAAACTGAGGGATAGAACACATCGTCATGTGCCCCACCGCTCAGATCTAAATAAAGTTATTATATAACAATACGATAAAAACTAAGGCTGAAGTTCTTTAGCTTCTTCTTTTGGCCAATCACGGAGGTAATAACTGAGTCGCTTCGATTTAATAAGATAAATGCTCGACCAAAACAACATTAAAGCGTCTAAAGCAAGACTCCAATGAAACAGAAATTGGCCATGGATCAATCGCTGACCCAACAAGACGCCATCAATAATCAACAGCAACCACAACCCCCATTTTAAATGCACAAAAAACGGTCTTAACCATTCAGGCGAACGGCGACGTTCAGCAATCACCACAAGATAAATCAAAACCGCGCCAAGTCCCGCCCCGAGTGCTAGCAAAAAATCTGACTTTTCAGGGTAAAAAATCCGCACTAACTCAGAACGATCACCCATCTGAGTCAGCGAGGCGATAAAAATACACCAACCACGCGCGAGATAAGCCAAAAGCGCATATAAAAAGATGGGCGGTTTAATGTGGCCTTTATCATCGAGCCAAGTGATGTGACTAAAATTCAAATAGGTTTCCAATCAGCAAAATCTAAAACAGCATATCAAGGAGATGGTGCCAATCGTGGTTAATTCAATAGCCAAAGCAGATAATCTTTCCGCACCTTGATTATTTTCAGACAAAAAATAGCGCCTTGGGCCAGGCGCTATTTAATATCGGCTATTCGACGGTATTCCCCCCTCGATACAAGGCTGCAGTCGCTACAGCCAACATTGAATCAACATCAAGCCAACGCCCTCTCTGAAATGACGCCAATCAAGCGTTGGCCGCGAGAAGGGCTAACAACTCGTCTTCATCCATCACTTTAACACCAAGCTCCTGCGCTTTAGCCAGTTTTGAACCTGCCGCCTCACCTGCCACTAAACAATCGGTATTTTTGGAGACACTGCCTGCCACTTTCGCCCCCAGCGCCTGCAACTGCGCTTTAGCATCATTGCGATTGAGCTGATTTAAGGTGCCAGTCAATACCCAAGTTTGGCCTTTAAGCGGCTGAGCATCTGCACTAGGTGCTTGAATGGCGGGCCAATGAACACCAGCAGCAACTAAAGCATCAATAACTTCAAGGTTATGGGGCTGGGCAAAAAAATGGGCCACATGCTGGGCAACGACAGCACCAACATCTTCTACTTCAGTTAACTGCTCCACAGTTGCCTCCCGCAGCGCATCTAGACTGGCAAAGTGCGCCGCCAGGTTTGCTGCCGTCGCCTCGCCCACTTCGCGAATACCTAAGCCATATAAAAAACGCGCAAGAGTGGTCGTTTTGGCCGCTTCAATCGCGGCAGCTAAATTAGTTGCCGACTTCATCCCCATGCGGTCAAGCATAGTCATCATGGAAGCGGTGAGCTTAAACAGATCCGCAGGACTTTGAACTAACTCTTTATCAATTAATTGCTCAACGACTTTGTCGCCCATGCCATCGATATCTAAAGCCTTGCGGGATGCAAAATGCTTAATCGCTTCTTTACGCTGCGCTTCGCAGAATAAACCACCGCTACAGCGAGCCACAGCCTCACCTTCTAGGCGCTCGACTAAACTGCCACACACAGGGCAATTATGCGGAAATACAATGTCTGTCGCCGTTTTAGGGCGTCTTTCGGGCACTATGGCAACAATTTGTGGGATCACATCGCCAGCGCGGCGGATGATCACAGTGTCACCGACTTTAATGCCTAAGCGGGCAATTTCATCGGCATTGTGCAGCGTCGCATTTGATACCGTCACGCCGCCAACAAACACTGGCTTTAAGCGTGCTACTGGTGTCACGGCACCTGTGCGCCCTACTTGAAAATCAACGCCTTCGAGCAGAGTCATTTCTTCCTGTGCAGGGAATTTATAGGCAATCGCCCAGCGGGGAGATTTAGCCACAAAACCTAAACGTTGCTGCTGGGCAATGTCGTTAACTTTCATCACTACGCCATCGATTTCAAAGGCTAAATCACCGCGACGGCTGAGAATATCTTTGTAGTAGTCATAGACTTGGCTTAGTTCAGCGCAGACTTTAATTTCGCTACTTACGGGTAAACCCCACGATTTAAGCTGCTGTAACTGCTCGAAATGGGTTTTAGCTAACGGATGGGAATCCGGCTCCACCACACCGAGCGCATAGGCATAAAAAGCCAATGAACGGGCAGCAGTAATTTTACTGTCAAGTTGTCGCAAGCTACCGGCTGCTGCGTTACGCGGATTAACAAAAAGTTTTTCATCTTTGGCGCGCGCCCTGTCATTCAAAGCTTCAAAAGCGGCTTTTGGCATAAAAGCCTCGCCGCGTACTTCAACGAGTTCAGGGAAGTCATTACCACGTAATTTAAGCGGGATCGATTTAATGGTTTTAACATTTTCAGTGATGTCTTCACCCACTGAACCATCGCCGCGCGTCGCCGCACGCTCGAGCACACCATGGCGATACAAGATACTCACGGCAAGGCCATCGAGTTTAGGCTCACAACAAAAGCTCACCTCACCGACTTTATCGGTGACACGCTTATGGAAAGCACTGAAATCCGCCTCATCGAAGGCATTATCTAAACTCAACATAGGCTTAAGGTGCGTGATTTGATCAAATTTGGCGAGCGCTAATCCGCCCACCCTTTGAGTCGGTGAATCAGCGACAATCAAATGGGGATACAAGGCTTCTAACTTGAGTAAACACTGCATCAACCTGTCGTACTCAGAATCGGTAATGCTCGGAGCATCGTCCACATAGTAACGAATGTTGTGCTCGTTCAGCGATTGGCTGAGCGCCTGCATCACCTGCGATGCGTTTTCTGGGGTGACGTCTTTAGACAGAAGTGTATCGATTTGAATGTCTTGCATATTCTTTATCCAGAATTCTTTAGATCACAAAAAGTAGATCACAAAAAATGAGGCCGCAATAGCGGCCTCATCAATCTATTAACCGCCAAGTTGCGGTGTCGGCTTAAGCGTTAGCGCGAATGCGGTGTAAATAATCTTGCTTAGTGAACTCACCCCAAGGTTGGCGTTGTCCGTCAAGCACGACCGCATCGATATCATCCGCGAGTTGACGCGCCGAGTTAAGCATAATCGAAAAGTTCATTAGGGCGTCACCGTAACAAGGCAAAGTCATGAAAAACACCACACCTTGGGTACTGAACTGCTCCATATTATCCGGATCAAACACGCCAGGCTTTAGCATATTCGCTATCGAGAACAATACTTTACCATTGCCAGCATTATCCACATGGCGATGGAAGATATTCATATCCCCATATTTAAAATTCAAGGTTAAGAAACAAGGTAGCAATTCGGCGCCGTTAAGCTGTAGACCCTCTTTAGCGACCACGTGTAATACCAGTACGTCGCGTGGTTCACCTAACTCATCTTCAGCGGCTTGTTCGACAACCTCTTCTTGATAGCTATCTTCTTTATATTCATTTTCGTCAAACAAGGCCGTTTGCTGCGGAGCTGCACTACGTAACGCATGTTCCTGCTCAGCCGCTTTTTGCGCGACGATAGCCGCATGGGATTGACCCATTGGCGGAGTTTGCGTGCTCGCTTGAGTGTTCAAAACGGGCTCTTGACGCGAGACTTTCGGGCTACGGTGTTGCTCTTTTGCCACGGGTGGCTGCAAGCTAAAATCAGGCTGAGCAGTCACAGGCTCGTGTTTAGGGCCAACTTTCAACTCTGGTTTAAATTCTGTTGATTTAAACTCTTGTGGTTTAAATTCAGGCTTAGGTTCTAGCTTTACTTCCTGCTTCAAATAAGGATTGGCCGCAGGAGTTTCGTTGTTAGGTGCAAGTTCACCGGCTTTGCGCACGCGTACGGCGCCAATACCATCGGCATCAAACCCTTCTGAATCGATCCGCTTCGGACTCGGCTCACCTTTCTCAGCCTGTTTCTTATAAAAGTTGCTCATTGGGCTATCTTTCAATGACTTAGGCTGTTGTCTTCTGATCGACCAAAATCCATGCACCAGCACAGCAACTATGGCTATGGCGCCTAAAACGAACAATACTAGTTGCAAATCTTCCATTGGTTACCCTGTCTTTCTTCTAGTTATCCAGCGTCAGCCATCGCCACCGCTTGCTCTATGTCTACCGCAACTATACGAGACACACCGGGCTCGTGCATAGTCACGCCAATAAGTTGATCCGCCATTTCCATGGTTATTTTGTTATGGCTGATATAAATAAACTGTACGCTCTGTGACATTTCTTTTAGCAATCGACAGAAGCGTTCTACGTTGGCATCGTCTAATGGCGCATCCACTTCATCTAACATACAGAAGGGAGCAGGATTCAGCCTAAAAATGGCGAATACCAATGATAAAGCGGTTAATGCTTTTTCACCACCCGAAAGAAGATGGATTGTGCTGTTCTTCTTCCCCGGTGGTTGGGCCATGATAGTCACGCCCGTTTCTAACAAATCGTCGTCAGTTAACGCTAAATAAGCTCGGCCGCCACCAAACACTTTCGGAAATAAGCGTCCGAGATCTTCGTTGACTGAATCAAATGTCGTCTTAAAGCGGCTTCGAGTTTCTTTATCTATTTTACGGATCGCTTCCTCTAAGGTTGCAAGCCCTTTATTTAAATCGTCATCTTGATGATCAAGATAAGATTTTCGCTCACTTTGCTGTTCAAATTCTTCGATCGCCGCAAGGTTAATGGCACCTAAACGAACAATTTTCTGCCGTATTTGATCTAAATCACTCTGCCACTTGTCTGGCATCCCCTCTGCGGGCAAGTTTCCAAGGATTTCAGACAGAATGATTTGCTGTTCCTGCAAGGCTTCCAGCTGACTATTCGCTTGGCCTTTTATTCCTTCACGACGTAACTTTAACGTGCTCAGGCTTTGAGTCAAGTCCTCAAGCTTACCAAGCTCTTGTTTTTGCTTTATTCCTATACTGTTTAATGTGTCTGTGAGCACACTTTGCTGCTGACGAACCTCTTTTAAGCCCTGTTGTTGCTCATGTTGTTGCTTTAGTAACTGCGTTAACTGTTCAGTTAGCTGCACACTATTTTGCACCCCACTCAATTGGGCAACTTTGGCAAGTTCTGTTAACACAGACTCGCGGGAGTGGATGAGTTCATTGACACGCACTTGCTGTAATTCAATTTGCTCCGCGCTCACGGCCATGCGCATCGTCACGGCTTGCAACCCCGTCGCAGTGGCTGATAATTGACGTTCTACCTCAGTAATACGCCCTTTTAATGCTTGATGGCGCACACTATCGGCCTGTGTGTCTTGGATGAGTTGCCGCTGAATATCTTCACTAGCCTGCAGCGTCTCATCGAGCTCCATTTCTTGTTCTGCTAATAATTCGCATTGCTCGCTTAAGCGTTCAATATCAATCAAACTCGTACTTAAAGCCGCGTCGAGTTTACTTTGCTGTTCGACGCGCGCCTTCACTTGCTCGATTAAACCACTAAGCTGCATCGACTTAGTCGCTTTGTCTAACTGCAATTGATGTAATTTTTGCGCGCCATCGGTCAGTTGCAGTCTTTGTTGCTGCAAAATAGCCGCAAGATCTGTCATCTTGTCTTGCCGAATCTGCAGGGATTGTTGCAAATCGAGGATATTTTGCGCTAACTGAGCTTGCTCTTTACTGAGTTGCACCAGTGACTGGGCGCCCTCTGTTTTAGTGATTAAAAAACCTTGTCCCAGTAGATAACCGTCGGCAGTGACAATCCGTTCATCGGATGTTAGCTGTGGCAGCAGTTCTTTCGCTGCATGGATATCCTTTGCCCACTTAAGCCCCGCTAACCAAGGGGCGAGATTCACCTTAGCCTGTAAAAATTCACTTTGGCTTGATTGTGACGCTAACGCTTGAAACCCCATTTCAGTTTCAGTGACGCCAACGGGCAAGGTCAACAAGCCATTTAGGGCGAGTTCGGCCGCGGTTTCCCAACCATTTTCAACAGTTAAACTCTGCCATAACTGCGGTTTATCACTCTGCTGTTCTTGCTTAGTCAACCACTGTTCAACCAGCTCATGGCGCGCTTTAGTCGCAGTTAATTGCTGCTGAATGTGCTCAGCGCTATGGCGGGCTTCATCTAAGGCTTGCGTACTTGCACTTACACTTTGTTCTTGCTGATGATTAATTTCATTTTGCAGTGTGAGCGCATCATCCAAAGACTCAATATCTTGCTGCAATGGTGTAATACTCGATGCGAGATCACCGTCCATTAACGCCACAAGTTGCGCCTGCTGCTCACGACTTTGCTGCTGTTTGTGTTGCAGTAATTGCTGCTGATGCGCTAACTGGCTGCGACGCAGTTCAAGCTGTAACTTATGCTGAGAAACATCCGCTGCCTGTTGGCGCGCCACTTCGGCCTGCTGCTGACTGCGTTCTATGCTCATTTCCCATTGGGATTGCAGCTCATCCATGAGCTCTTGTTGCTCATCATGCTGTGGCCCAAGTTTGGCAAGTTCAAGCTCTAACGCGCTAAGACTCGCTTTATAGCCGTTAAGCTTATCGGTGTTTTGTTGGATCTGCTCTTTGACTTGCGCCAACTGGGTTTCGAGCTGGGCGTCGCGTTGCTTTTGATTCTGTAGCTGTTGCTCTAACTTAGCGATCTCAGTACCGGTCAGATAATAGGCTTCAACCGCTCGCTGCTCTTGCTCCGCCAATTGCGCGAGTTGCACTTGCAATTCAGTGGTCTGTAATTCATCAGTTTGCGCGAGTGACTGCGCCGCCGCTTGCTGCACTTCAATAGCACTTATCTGCTCAGATAGGCTCGCCATCTGATCTTGCAACTCTTGATAGCGCATCACAAGGAGTTCAGCATGGGTCTTACGCTCGGCCTGTTTAAGCTCACGATATTGTTTAGCGGCTTTAGCCTGCTGCGCAAGTTTATCTAACTGCTTACCGAGCTCACTGCGAATATCGCCCAAACGCTCGAGGTTTTCGCGGGTATGGCGAATACGGTTTTCAGTTTCGCGCCGACGCTCTTTATAGCGGGAAATCCCGGCGGCTTCCTCAATAAAGGTACGCAAGTCTTGGGGTTTAGATTCAATCAGGCGGGAAATAGTGCCTTGCTCGATAATGGCATAACTTCGCGGGCCAAGACCTGTGCCCATAAACAAGTCGGTAATGTCTTTACGACGACACTTTTGACCATTGAGAAAATACCAAGACTCACCGTCGCGGCTCACCTGACGCTTAACGGCGATTTCTTCATAACTGGCATACTGACCAGCGAGGCGACCCTCTTTGTTTTCAAAAATAAGTTCAACACCCGCCACAGACACAGGTTTTCGCGCGCTTGAACCGTTAAATATCACATCGGCCATAGAATCACCGCGTAGGTGCTTCGCCGAGCTTTCACCGAGCACCCAACGCACGGCATCGATCACGTTCGATTTACCGCAGCCATTTGGGCCAATAATGGCGGTTAATGCCTGTAAAAAAGGAATTTTCGTGGGATCGACAAACGACTTAAAGCCGGCAAGTTTTATCTGTTTTAATCTCATGGTGCCAGTTAGCGCGTCTCTGAAGTCTGGCCCGAAAATGAGCCTAGCGGTGCAAATGCATTCTGCTGGCAACTTTAACAAAGCAGGCAGCATTTTGTAACGCTTTTTATTGAATTCATGCGGCTTTTAGCTTGTCATCTGTCCATGAGTTGATCACAATCGCATATAGCTGTCGCTTAACTTTTTGGAAAAACGATATGACACAGAAAAAAACCTTGCCCTTCCCAGCCAAAAGTGGCGTTAATTATTTTCTCGATGGCTTTGGTTTAATCACACGTAAAGGCCTGCGCACTTTCGTATTTATTCCGTTAATGATTAACCTACTGCTGTTTGCTGGCGTCATTTATGTAGCCATAGGCCAGTTAGATACGCTATTCACTTGGATGAATGCCCAGCTCCCTGACTACTTAAGCTGGTTAAACTTTTTACTTTGGCCACTCGCCGTCACCACTATGCTGGTGATGCTTGCTTTTGTATTTAGCTCCGTCATGAACTGGCTCGCCGCCCCCTTTAATGGTCTGTTGGCTGAAAAAGTCGAGCAGTTGTTAACTGGTAAGCAGCTGAATACCGGTTCTGGTATTGATTTAATCAAAGACTTACCGCGTATCCTTGGGCGTGAGTGGATCAAACTCAAATACTATCTGCCCCGCGCACTGGTATTTTTGTTATTGTTTTTAGTGCCTATGGTAGGTCAGACGCTGGCGCCGATTTTATGGTTTCTGTTCAGCGCTTGGATGATGGCGATTCAGTACTGCGATTATCCCTTCGATAACCACAAGGTCAGTTTTAAAGATATGCGCTTTGCCTTGAATCAAACCCGTGGCACCAGTTTTAGCTTTGGCGCAACTGTGACGCTATTTTCGATGATCCCCATAGTCAACTTTATCGTCATGCCAGTGGCGATTTGTGGCGCGACGGCCATGTGGGTCGATAAGTATCGTGAAGCGTATCGCAACCATGCCATCGCACCCGAGTAGTAACACCAGCAGTGCTGAGTCATGGCTCAGCACTGCTCCCCAATTTTTTAGACCCAATAATCCAATCATGTTTCGCCTCGTTAAAATCAACGCAAACCTTGTAACAATTACTCGCTATTGTTAACTTCACATTTTCTGGCAAAATGCGCGCCACGAATGTGTTATTTGAGTCTTTTTTGTTGAAATCAATCTTAGCCATCATCTTATCTAGTCTTACTTTTCTACCTGTAACTTGTCTTGCTGGCTATGCCAGCCAATTTCAGTTAGCCATTCCAACACTTAACAGTGCTGCCAATATCGACGGTGAGTTGGACGATGCCATTTGGCAACAAGCCGCAGTCACAGAGCTCAAATACGAAACCCAACCAGGGGAAAACATTGCCGCATTAGTGAAAACCGAGGCGCGAGTCTATGCGACTAAAACCAGTCTTTTTGTGGCATTTACTGCCAAAGACATTAATCCCAAACTCATTCGCGCCACACTCAAGGACAGAGACAAACTGTGGAGTGATGATTTAGTCGGAATTAAACTCGATACTTTTAATAATGCCCGTTTAGCATACCAATTTTTTATTAATCCCCTTGGCGTGCAATTAGACTCAATTGAAAACGAACTAACGGGTGAAGAAAGCGAAGCATGGGATGGTATTTGGAAATCCGCAGGCAAGATCACCGCCGATGGCTATCAGGTCGAAGTCGAGTTACCACTGAGACTGTTCAACTTTGACGACAAGAAAAGCCTGCAAGAATGGGGCTTTGAGTTAATTCGTTATTATCCACGCAATGAAAAACATCGCCTATCGACCCATAAGATTGACCGTAATACGAGTTGTCAACTTTGTCAGTTAGGTGTGGCTTCTGGCTTGGCGGGGGCAGAACAAGGACAGGATGTACAAATCACCCCGACTTTTATCGCCAACCGTAACGAACATAAACAGGCGGATGGCTGGGAAGCTGATAACAATCTCGAGCCAGGTGTAGACTTGCGCTGGGGCATTAATTCCAGCACCTTACTCAATGCCACCATTAATCCCGATTTTTCCCAAGTGGAATCCGATGCTGGCCAGCTCGATGTGAACAGCACTTTCTCCTTGTTCTATGATGAGAAACGGCCGTTTTTTTTGGATAATAAAGACTATTTCGACACACAGGTCAATCTGCTGCACACCCGCAATATTGTTGCACCTGACTATGGTATCAAACTGACAAGTAAGAGCGATGATCACACTTTAGCTCTGCTAGCAAGTAACGATAGCCAAACCACGTTTTTAGTGCCGGGAAATTTAAGCTCAGAGGTTGCCTCGCTTGATCAAGAAAGTTTGAACCTTGCGGGACGTTATCGTTTCGACATGAGCAAAACCTTCTCCATCGGCGGATTACTTACCGCGAAAACAAGCAGTGACAACACTCACAATGGTGCAGCAAATGCCCCCCATAATGGGATCAACAGCCAACCCGATTACCACAACTATGTCATTAGTCTGGATGCGAAATATCAACCAACACCACAGGACAGTTTCACTGCGCAAGTGGCCCAATCGGATACTCAGTACCCCACTGGAGTCTATCGTCAATTTTGTACTGACACTGAAAAGGCCCCTAGTAATGGGTTGCCCTGTGGCCAATCTCAGCTTGATTGCGAACTCGGTCACTGCCAACTCAACGAACAAGTATTACGTAGCAAATCTGATAACCGCTTTGGCGGCAATTTATATCAGTTAACCTTTAAGCACGAAGAACGAAATTGGTTTGCTTACAGTGAATACAACGCCGTTGATCCCGATTTTCGTGCCGATTTAGGCTTTGTCGAAAAAATCGATTACCGCACCTTTGAGGCTGGTGCGGGTTTGATTTGGTATCCTACGGGCACCTTTAACAAGGTGGAATTAGCGGGAGATTGGGATATCACTCATAACCAAGCAGGCGAACGACTTGAAGAAGAGTATGAAGCCTACATAGAAATCCTCGGCGCATTACAAAGCGAAATCACCTTTGGTGTAGAAACCCGTGAACGTGTGGGCCCTCGCCTCGATGCTTCACTGCTCACTATCGCCGGAAATAGTCAACTATATGATGAAACCCAAGTGTGGTTTTATGGCGCAGTAACCCCGTTATCGCCCCTGAGTATGGAGCTTGAAATGTACTACGGCGATGAAATTGATTTTATCAATGATAGGCTGGGCACTAAAACGCAAATGAACCCGAGTATCAATTGGAAAATTGCTAATGGACTTTCTATCGATATCTCCCATCTTTATCAGCAAATGGATGTGGAACAAGGTGCACTTTTTACCGCTAATCTGAGCGATGTACGCCTCAACTGGCAATTCAGTCTACACAGTTTTATTCGCCTTTCTAGCATTTACACCCGGATAAATCGCAATGTGGCGCAGTATTTATATTCAGCGCCGCAGAGTGAGGAAGCGCATTTAGGCAATGAGCTCCTCTACGGTTATAAACTCAATCCGCAGAGTGTGTTCTACCTCGGATACTCTGATAGTTTACAGGCTAATGATGAGTTAAGCCGCCTGACGCGGGACGAGAAAACCTACTTTATGAAGTTAAGTTACGCATGGCTGCTATAAACAATCATTGCCTTAAACAGAAAGCAACTTAGGCAAACAACTGACATAAAAAAGCCCACATCTTCCTCGATGTGGGCTTTTTATTATGACGGTGAGAATCTTAGACCTTCTGCAGAATAACACTGCCAATAGAATATCCTGCGCCAAACGAACTCAATAAACCTAAATCGCCAGTCTTAAAGTCACCGGAAAACTTGTGAAATGCAATAACAGAACCCGCGGAAGCCGTATTGGCGTATTCATCTAGTACCACGGGCGCTTGTTCCGCAGACACATCATCCCCAAGCAACTTTCTCACCACAAACTGATTCATGTTGATGTTCGCTTGATGTAACCATAAACGCTTGAAGGACTGTGGCGTTAACGCTTGTTCGGCCAGATGTTCATCCAAATGTTGATAAATCATCGGCAACAGCTCTTTAAATACCTTGCGCCCTTGTTGGTGGAATAACTTATCGGCTTGATGGGCCGCACTCGGATCGCAGCGATTCAAGAAACCGAAATTACTGCGAATATTGTTCGAGTAATCGGTAAAACAGCGGCTTGAGAGGATCTTAAACACATGGTCAGACTGGGCTAAGCTTTGTTCTTCCAGTACCAGAGCCGTCGCCACATCACCGAAGATAAAATGGCTGTCACGGTCGCGATAATTCACCTGTGCCGAGCAAATTTCAGGGTTGATCACTAGCACTCTTGAGGCAGAACCCGTAGCAATGGCATTAGCCGCGGCGACAATTGCAAACGTCGCCGATGAACACGCTACCTGCATGTCGTAACCATAACCCCGCGTACCCAGTGCACGTTGAATTTCAATCGCCATAGCAGGATACGCACGCTGAGTATAAGCGCAGGCAACAATCACTAAGTCAATTTGTTCAGCCTTGAGATTGGCATTTTTAAGCGCCATCAATGCGGCTTCAAGGCCAATCTCGGCCTGCATCGATAATTCGTCACTACTGCGCTCAGGAATCAACGGCATCATGACTTCGGGATCCAGAATGCCCTCTTTCACCATCACATATCTGTGCTTGATGCCAGAGGCTTTTTCAATAAACTCGCTCGATGAATAGGACAAAGCCGCGACATGGCCTTGCTCAATTAAGCCTGCATTTTCAAGATTAAAAATATCCACATAAGCATTGAAGCTCTCAACTAAGGCTTCATTGGAAATACTGTGGGGCGGCGTAAATAGGCCACTCCCCGAAATGACGACCTGTTTCATAAATGCTCCAAACGGGTACTGGTTGTAAGGTGAGCAGAGGATGCATCATCACTCGTAAGCACAGGTGCTAACTCATTTTGCCCCTGCGCTTGTTGCTCTAATCGTTGCTTTTTATGCATTTGCACTAAGTCTATCACGACTGTTGAAGATATTTTATCTTGGATCCCCTGCCGATTAGCATCCCAAAATATTTGCATAAAGCCAAGTAAGCCAGTGGTAAAGCCTGCGGCATAGCCGCCATAACGGCCAAACGCGGCCCATAAACTGATGTTGGCACCATCGAGCTGGATCACCCGAATGCCCAGCATCTTCTTACCTAAGGTTTGACCATCAAATCGTGCAGTAAAGACGGTAAAGTAAAACGCTGCCCAACCAAAACCCAGCCCCATATCACTCAGAAAGCCTTTCACCCAAGCAACAACACTATGGGTTGGAGCTTCATCAACGGTTCTGAGGCGAGAATATTGCGAAGAGCTCACATTTACTGCATCAGCCACCGCGCTTTGCGGCTGTACATCCGGCGAAATAGCTTGAATAGGCTGAAGTGGCTCAGGCGGAGAATCTGTTGTCGCCAACTCAACAGGAAGCGTAATAACAGGCCATAGGCTGCCATTAAGCACTTCCGCCTGTAACTTTTCACTGTCTATGGCAGGCAAACTACTGTTGGCTATGGTTGCTAGCACTATTTCACGTTGATCATTTTCTGTCATGCCCTTTGATCCTGAAGCGCTTTTTATCGCTTCATGTAGGGATTGAACTTGAGTTTTACCACAAGCATAATTATTGCACTGGCTCAACGACATCAATGCTGGTAGTGACGTAATGATTTGTTCACCTAATGCCAATTGTTGCTCTACTCCCTCACTGCTTTTAACGTCTGTTCCATTAAAATCAAACAGATTATTGGCGGTTGTCAGCAACATAAAAACCAACATCAAGGCATAAAGTCCCCACTTGAGTAAACGACCAAACTTACGACTGCGCTTTTCAATCCAGATAATACTGACCACCAGCAAGACAAACATCCAATCCATCTGCTCAGCTAACACAGTGATCAGCAAACCATCAATCAGTATGGCTAACATCCGCTTCAACGGTGTCGCCAATGGGGTGTATAACACGGATGCTGCAATGGTAAATGCCTTTGGTGTTACCATCGTTTTTGGATCTTTACCCAGATCCATTTGTTGCTGCTTCATCTTTGCGCTTGTCCGATACGAGTGATAGGCTAGTTTTACGATTGAGACATCAAGAAGTTATCCCTGTTAATGCCACAATCTTTTTTATGTTAGCAAGAGGTTAACACAGTTAAACTGGCTGCCAATCAGGGTTTGCGAATAACAGCACACCCTTTAATAACCAAATCGAATAAAGAAGAACAAACAATCACTTCTAAAAGCGCCACAGCAGATTATGATTCAGTAGTGCCAACATAGGAGCAAGCAATCCATGAGCAAAATTTTCGAAGATAATTCATATACTATTGGTAATACACCACTAGTACGTTTAAACCGTGTTAGCCAAGGTAAAGTGCTGGCCAAAGTCGAAGCCCGTAACCCAAGTTTCAGTGTTAAATGCCGTATCGGTGCCAATATGATTTGGGATGCCGAGAAGAAAGGTCTATTAACAAAAAATCACGAGCTGATTGAGCCGACATCAGGCAACACAGGTATTGCATTAGCGTATGTTGCCGCGGCCCGTGGCTATAAACTGACCCTGACCATGCCAAATACCATGAGTTTAGAGCGTCGTAAGCTACTCAAAGCCCTAGGCGCAACTCTCGTGCTGACTGAAGGCGCGAAAGGCATGAAAGGTGCCATTGATAAAGCGGAAGAAATTCGCCAATCGGCTCCTGAAAAATACATTTTATTGCAGCAGTTTAATAACCCTGCTAACCCAGAAATCCATGAAAAAACCACAGGTCCAGAAATCTGGAATGATACCGATGGTGAAGTGGATGTGTTTGTTGCCGGTGTAGGTACTGGCGGTACAATTACTGGTGTAAGCCGTTACTTGAAAAAAGTGGCCGGTAAAACCATCACCTCAGTTGCGGTTGAGCCAGCAGATTCTCCTGTTATAGCTCAAACCTTAGCGGGTTTACCTGTGCAACCAGGGCCGCATAAAATCCAAGGTATTGGTGCTGGCTTTATCCCAGGTAACTTAGATTTAGAATTGATTGACCGTGTTGAGGCTGTAACTAACGATGAAGCCATCGACATGGCCCGCCGCTTAATGCAAGAAGAAGGCATTTTAGTGGGTATTTCATCGGGTGCCGCCGTTGTCGCCGCCAACCGCATCGCTGAGTTGCCAGAGTTTGCAGGCAAAACCATTGTGGTGATTTTGCCATCGGCTGCCGAGCGTTACCTATCTTCAGTCTTGTTCCAAGGCCAATTCGGCGACGAAGAAAACGTTCAATAAACGACGTTTTCTCGTCCTTAAAATACCCAGCTTTGGCTGGGTATTTTTATTTATGGCATTCCATTATTTAGATCTCGATTACAGAGCATAAATAAGTTACTGCTCAAGTTTGGATACAGCTCATAGTTCTTCGTATCTCAACTGGCTTTCACGGCTAACTTGGTTATAAAGAACGGACCCGCTCGCCAATTCATTCCTTTTTATGTCTTTTTACCGAACACCAAGTAATATCAGCGCCTTCAATGCAAAGTTTGAAGCTCAAAAAATTGCCTTTGGCCCCATCAGCTTTCAAGTCGCCCACTGCCTACTCAAATTCGATGTGCTGGCGCAAATAGATAAAGCGGCCGAGCATGGGATCACTGCGGCCGAGTTAAGGCAATCCACCCCACTGAGTGAATATGCCTTGGGGGTATTGCTGGATATGGGACTCAGCATGGGGCTCGTTTGGCAACATGAAAATGGCTATGTGCTCGATAAAACGGGGCACTTTTTACTCCATGACGACATGGCCGCCATCAATCTTAACTTTGTGCAGGATGTTTGCTATCAAGGCCTTTTTAACCTTGATACCGCGCTACTCGAAGGCAAGGCCGCAGGACTTAAGGTGTTCGGTGACTGGAATACCATCTACCCCGCCTTAAAAGATCTACCACCCAAAGCGAAACAGAGCTGGTTTGCCTTCGATCATTACTATTCGGATCATGCCTTTCCACACCTTCTGCCATTAGTGTTTGCCCATAAGCCAATCCATTTAGTGGATATAGGCGGCAATACGGGAAAATGGGCACTGAGCTGCTGTGATTATGACGCAAACGTTGAAGTCACGATTATGGATTTTCCGGGGCAACTAGAGGTAGCCACACAAAATGCACTCGCACGAGGTTTTGCAGCACGAGTGCATACCTTTGCCACCGATCTGCTGGACGACTCACTACCCTTTGTCGAAGGCGCCGATACTTACTGGATGAGTCAATTTCTGGATTGCTTCTCAAAAATCCAAATCCTGAGCATTTTACAACGCACGGCAAAGGCAATGACATCAAGCAGCCAACTCTTTATCGTCGAAACCTTTTGGGATAGACAGCCATCGGCCGCCTCCGCCTATTGCGTAAATGCCACTAGCCTCTATTTCAGCGCCATGGCCAATGGCAATAGCCGCATGTATCACTCTAAGGATTTATTGGCCCTGCTTCACCAAGCGGGACTGTATGTGGATGAAGACACAGACAATCTTGGCCTAGGGCACACGCTACTGCGTTGTAAACTCAAACCTTAAGTTTAATAGCAACATTAAAGTAAACAAAACTTATGCAATGAATAAAATTAATCAAATTTATTTATCATGGATACCCGCAGTACACTAAATATATCAAAACAGCGCCCCAAAAAGCGATGTTAAGCATTGTCAGTATTGAGAGGTATTCAAAATGACTTCAAAACGCAAACGCTGGACATCCCACGCAGCTAAACTTCCCAGCCCTATGGCTGGGTTGGCACTGGCAATTGCCAGCTTAGGTTGGACATGGGAGAACATGACACCTTCACTTAATGGCGCAGGACAACTCACAGGTGCCATCATAGCCTCTGTGTTACTGTTATTGCTCATGGGTAAATTCATGCTTCATCCTAACATTTTAAAGGACGAGCTAAGTCACCCTGTGATTGGTAGTGTGATCCCCACCTTCGCCATGGGCTTGATGGTGGTGTCTAAATCACTCGGCGATTATTTCCCCCATGCAGGCTTAACTCTGTGGCTAGTCGCCATTGGTATCCATGTGATCTTCCTAAGCGCGTTTATCTACTTTCGCGCCATCGATTTTAAACTCGAGCACATGGTTCCAAGCTGGTTTGTACCACCGATTGGCATTATCGTCGCGGCGGTGTCTTTCCCTGTGTCTGACTACCAATGGTTAGCAAATGCCATTTTGGTTTTTGGAATGTTAGCCTACTTAATCATGCTGCCTTTGATGCTCTATCGCCTCATTTTCTGTCAGGCGATACCTGATGCCGCTAAACCAACCATTGCCATTCTTGCAGCTCCCGCCAGTTTATCACTCGCGGGCTATCTGACTGTTTGTGAGCAGGCATCAATTCCCTTAGTCGCCTTACTACTGAGCATCGCCATTCTGATGACCAGCATCATCTACTTGGCCTTCTTTCACCTACTAAAACTGCCCTTTAGCCCAGGCTACGCAGCCTTTACCTTCCCTATGGTGATCGGTGCAACCGCCCTCTTTAAAACCGCAGCTTGGTTAACGCAGTTCAATAACATGGGTGAGTTAGCGATATGGATAAAATACTTAGCAGAATTCGAACTGGTAATCGCCACCTTAGTGGTTGCCTATGTCGCCCTACGTTATTTAGGACACTACTTTCCACTGCAATTTAACGTGGTAGAGCACAAATCAGTTCTAAATAGCAAATAAACAGAACAGCTTTTTGTAAAAATAATTAACCATACAAATGAATTGTTCACTCAAAAAACTAAACAATAAACCGAAAGCGAAGTGAATAGATATTCACTTCGCTTTTATATTTAAACAGTCAAAATTAAATAATCAGAAATAGCATTTGATTAGTTTTTATTCTTTACAACATTTCATTCCATAATTTTACTTCTAGCTTCCTGACGTGGTGTGAAAATATCACCATACAAAATTAAACCGCATGAAAACCCTTATTGATAACACTCCTCAATCATCCAATCTAAAATATATGGAATGACAAACCATATCGTTATTAATTTTTACTTTTTCACATAAAATAGTTTCAAACTATTATTGAAAACAACAAAATTAAAACACAATAAAACAAAATATTAGCAACAATAAAAAAACACAAAGAATCAATAATAAAAACAAAAAGCCAAATAAAAAACAAAACCCTCAAATTAAAACCTTATCTGCCACCGATTACACACACACCCTACTTATATCTGCATTTTAAAAAGAGAGTAAATAACAAATTTTAAACAAAACTCCAGCATGACCAATGTTGCACTTGTTATTTTCTTGTGGTTATATCCTGAACTCAATTAAATGAGAGCTTAATTCTTTACATAAGTAACCATTTAAGAAAAATAAAAAATAAACATACAACATGTGTTAAGGGAGAATAAAATGCGTGCAAATTCTACATTAGCCAAAGCCGTTCGCTTTGCATTAATAAGCGGAGCAGCTACTGCCGCGTTAACCACTTCGATAGTATATGCAGCTGAAGATGGTGCCAAAGTTGAACGTATTGAAGTAACAGGTTCACGTATTAAGCGTACCGATATGGAAACCGCAACCCCAGTTACAGTACTAAGTGCTGATGATATGGCAAAACAAGGTTTTACTAACGTACAAGATGCATTGCAGAGCCTGACTTCAACAACAGGAGCAATGACAACTCAATCAGTACATGGTTTTACACCAGCTGCGTCATCAATCAGTTTACGTAATGCGGGTGCAAGCAGAACGCTAACATTGATTAACGGTAAACGTCTCAACCAATATCCTAAACCAGCAGGTGGTACAGACAACTTTGTTGATACCGCAAACTTACCAATGGAAGCAGTTGCTCGTATTGAGATATTACAATCTGGTGGTTCAGCAATTTATGGTGCAGATGCTGTTGGTGGCGTAGTAAACATTATTTTAAAAAGAGATTTTGATGGCGTCGCATTAAAATATCGACATGGTGATACTACTGAAGGCGGTGGTGGAAGCGATCGAATTGCGCTATCTCTGGGTTCATCTTCCGAACGTGGTAACGTCTCAACCTTCATCGAATTTACTGATACTGAGCGTTTGAATGCAACTGATAGAGCTGTTTTTGGATTAGATACAGACAAAGTACCTTATAGTAAATATTCACAATACAGCTCATATGGGGCTGGCATTACAGGTAAAAAACCTGCTGGTGGAACGACACCAAAAGGCCAACGTGTCCTAACTGCGAGTGAATGCGAAGCGGGCGGTTTTCTTTGGACAGGTAGCGCATGTGGCTTTGATCGCTCAAAGTGGCGCGATCTATCACCAGAAAGCACCCGTTTTATCAGTTCAACGAACTTTAACTATGAACTTGCAGATAATTTGAACTTTGTAGGACGTCTTGATTTTGCAGAAGCAAAATCAACAACACGTATCGAACCTATGGGTATCGATAACTACACAGTCAATGTTGCAGGAGACAAAGTAACTTTAGGCGTTGATTTAGATGATTCACTGACAAAAACATTCGACAAGAATACAGGTCTTGGTGGAGATTTTAAAAATGCCGAAAATGGTGACTACAACTATATTCGTCGTTTGCACGAATTCGGCAACCGCGCAGGAGAAACAAGTACCCGTAACTATTTCTTCACCGCGGGCTTGGAAGGCGTGATCGCTGATGATTATAGTTGGGATACATCCGTAAATTACGGCCGTACTAATGTGGATGTATTCAATAGTGGCTTTGCGACTGTGGGTGGATTATTTAATTATCTAGCTCAAGGTACTGACGGTAAATCACTGCTTGCGCCTATCAGCACAAATGATGTCAGCGGTATAGCGTACACTCCGTTTGAAAAAGCTCAATCAACTCAAAAAAATATTCAGGCAAATATCACAGGTCCAGCATTTGAACTGCCAGCAGGTTCAGCAGACTTTGCTTTTGGGGCGGAATATACCACTCAAGACTACTCATCAGAATCTGACTCAGAATCTGTTAAAGGCAATATTCTAAGCCGTGGTGGTTCATCAGGTGCTGGTGAGCGTTCATACTGGGCAACCTATATGGAATTAAAGCTTCCAGTTCTTGAGGACTTAACACTTGATGCGGCCTTACGTTATGACCGATATGATGATTTCGGTGGAAATTTGTCACCTCAATTAACCGTAGAGTATCGCCCACTTGATGAATTATTAGTTCGTGGCTCTATCAGTAAAGTGTTCCGCGCACCAGATATGCATCGCGTATATGGAGATGCAACTAAAGCATATAGCAATATCATTGATTTTAAACAGTGCCAAGCTCTAGGTGGAACTCCATCTCAGAAAAATCCAGATCCAACACTGAACAAAATCTGTAATGAACTCAATATTGATATCACTACTGGTGCTAACAAAGATCTTAGCGCTGAAACAGGCTATACAGCCAACATAGGTGCTGTATATGGTGGCGATAGCTTAAATGCTTCACTCGATATTTGGGAGTGGAAACTGGATGACATGGTAAGTGACATCTCTGCAAGCAAAGCTGCTCGTGAATATGAAACTTATGCAAACATGATCACCCGTGACGCATTAGGTACTATTACTCACATTAATACCGTCGCACAAAACCTTGCTTATCAGAAAGTTCGTGGTATTGACTTAACCACTGGTTACGGATGGGATGTCGCTGACTTTGGTGAGTTAAAACTAAACTTTAATGGTACTTATATTCTTCTTTCTGAAGGACAAACAGATCCTACAGCTGCAATTGATGATGACATCGATGATGGTGGTTTACCGCAATATAAAGCCAATATCATTTTAGGTTGGTATATAAACGATTTTGAAACAACTTTAGGCGCTTACCACACAGCAAGAATGCATGGTGTTGGATATAAATCGTTTAAAAAAGCTGCATTAGATAAAGGTTTGGCATTCGATGAAAGTGCAAACGAAATTGCATCACAAACGAAGTGGAACTTAACATCGGCTTATAACATCACAGACGCAATTAAAGTGACTGGCGGTGTAATGAACTTATTTAATGTTGGACCAAACTTTGATCCAACAGATACAGCCTGGCCACACTATAACCGCTCATCATATGATGCGCGTGGTCGTGAATGGTTTATCGAAGGCGAAGTTAAATTCTAATATGGTGTTTATGAGTTAGAACCTAATCAAAAAACGGCATCTTCGGATGCCGTTTTTATTTACTTCATTATTTACACATCATAGTAAACCGACATAAAAATGCCCAGCTACCTGCTGGGCACTTTCACTTCAGACTAATAATTAAAGGCGTTCTAGGAATGTTTAGTCAGCTTAATCTCACTCTGATGCTGAGATTTTTCAGCATGTGAATGTGGTGCAGAAAAATGTTCATGATGAGCTTTGTGTGATTCAGCCAAGGTTACTTTACCCTGCTCTATCCACCAATAACCTAAACCAACAATCACACCGCCACCGACAATATTGCCTAAGGTTACAGGTATTAAGTTATTGAATATAAAGTTTGCCACGGTTAAATCGGCAAATTGTGCTTGAGTAACCCCTAAAGATACGAAGAACTCTGGGCTGGCGATAGATTGGATCATCATGCCCATAGGCACCATAAATAAGTTAGCGATACTGTGTTCAAAGCCACTACTGACGAACATAGCCACAGGTAAAATTAACAGTAACGATTTCGTCAGCACATCACGGCTGGCAAAGGTCATCCACACACCTAAACACACCAACATGTTACATAAAATGCCTAAACTAAAAGCTTGGATCCAAGTATGGTGCAGTTTGTGCTGTGCCACTTTAAGTGCATTTAATCCCCAATTACCACCATCGAGCTCATACATACCTGCGGCAGTGATCAAGCAAACCATCAACATGGCTCCGACAAAATTGCCGGCATATACGCGGCACCAACATTTGAGTAATTCAGCGCCAGTGACCTGTTTTTGTGCCCAGGCGACGGTACTGAGCACAGAACTGGTGAACAGTTCTCCACCGCAAACAACCACTAAAATTAAACCTAAACTAAAGGCTATTCCGCCAACGAAACGAACTAAACCCCAAGACGCATCGCCTGCGCCAGTGGTTACGGTTAAATAAAAAACAAAGGCTAAGGCGATAAATGCGCCAGCAAACACGGCTAAACCAAAGGACTGCCAAGGTGCTTTAACCACTTTGCTTGTCCCGTAAATTTCAGCCTGATTGTAACAACTAAAATGAGCTGAAACCTGTGGCGCTTCATGTGCGCTGTTTGTCACAGTTGGAACTGATGACGATGGATTTGGGCTTTTCATTGCATAACTCCAACTTCAGATAAACAAACTTGAACGCGTAGCATAGGTATCTCCAGCAGCGCCATTGCGCAGATAACACGAATCAAAACCGAGATAATGATTTGCTTAAATGATGATTCACTAAAGTCTCGCTTTGTATCATACAACGCGCTTATGCTGTGAAGCAGATATTGCTAAAGCGTGATGCTATTCACACCCAAAATGTGAAAACTTTGAAGCCAAAAACACAAAAGGTTAATTGGTCTTACCATGACAGCCCGGTTTTCATCGCGAGAATGTGGCTTAATTAAGATGGTATACAATGCATATCCTGCACGTTTCCATCTCATATTTAGCGAACTAACGCTTAAATTAATGCGCTATAGATTCAAGCAAACCTCAGCAATGACACATTAAATGACCAATAGCTTGATGCGTGTCTCTCGGTATTCATTAAATTGAACCCACTATAACCCATACTTTAGCATTTACAGTTTAGTCCAACAGCAAGTAACAAGTTGCCTGCATCATAGCAAACTACTGTATTTAGCCACTCTTTAACCCTTCCTGAATGATTTAAGCATTGCATGCTTTATTTGATGGCGTTATGACATGCCGTCTCCTAAATCGACACTAAGTTAGCAAATAAAAATAAATTAATACAAATAGCTAACATCAAACTTATTTTTAATATCATAACCACTGCGCCTACTGTGACAGCTCCCATTATCGAGCCGTGACTCCCACCAATCAAAATCAGCCTATACGAGGATAGATTTATCCTCGCTAAAGGTGGACAGTAAATGGTAACAATATAGGCAGGCTGATTTAAGAGATAATGGGGTTCAGATGTCACACCAAGTTAAAAAGCGTGCCGTATTCCCTATTGTGGTAAAAAAATGCTACCTAGCTAGCAAATTTGGGATTAACAGAGCATAAACCAAGCCGTTTAAGATGCGATAGCGACAGACCTATGTTAATATGCTTATGGACAATTGGTCTTACCAATTATAAAGATTTATCAGTAGCCGATAATCAAAGTAAGCGAATATTTGTCATCTTATCGGGTATCAATAGACAGACTTTTGGAGTGACGAGCGCTTCAAAATCCAGTTCCCATCATAGGGCGTCATCATGAAGGGAGCTTTATTTCAGGAATTAGCTATTGGCTTATACTCAGCATTGCTTAACGCTGATCGCCAATAACCTTTTATCTCAACCAGAAGGTATTAGTACGATGACCGACAAAACTGAACTGTTTGCCAACGCATGGGAAGGCTTTACTCCTGGCGATTGGAAATCTGAAGTCAATGTACGTGACTTTATCCAACAAAACTACGCGCCTTTTGAAGGCGACGAGTCCTTCCTCGCCGGTGCCACCGAAGCGACCACAAAATTGTGGGATAAAGTCATGGAAGGCATCAAACAGGAAAACCGTACCCACGCGCCTGTTGATTTCGACACTAAGATGGTTTCAACCATTACTTCCCACGACGCTGGCTACATCAACAAAGAATTAGAAACTATCGTTGGCTTACAAACAGACGCGCCGCTAAAACGCGCTATGTTGCCTAACGGTGGTATTCGTATGGTGGAAAGTTCATGCGCCGCCTACGATCGTGTACTGGATGAAGATGTTAAATACGTTTATTCAGAACTGCGCAAAACCCATAACCAAGGTGTGTTCGATGTTTACACCCCCGAAATTATGGCCTGTCGTAAATCAGGTATTTTAACGGGCTTACCCGATGCTTATGGCCGTGGCCGTATCATTGGTGACTATCGCCGTGTGGCACTTTACGGTATCGATTACCTGATGAAAGATAAGTTTGCCCAATTTAGCTCACTGCAAGCGCAGTTCGAAGCGGGTGAAGAGTTATCTAACGTTATCCAATTACGTGAAGAAATTGCCGAGCAACACCGTGCATTAGGCCAAATGAAGAAAATGGCTGCCAAGTATGGCTTCGATATTTCTCGTCCAGCGACCAATGCACAAGAAGCGATCCAATGGACTTACTTCGGCTATTTAGCTGCAGTGAAGAGCCAAAACGGCGCTGCCATGTCATTAGGTCGTACCTCTTCATTCCTCGACATCTATATTGAACGTGATCTAAAAAATGGCACCTTAACTGAGCAACAAGCTCAGGAAATGGTTGACCATTTTGTGATGAAATTGCGTATGGTGCGTTTCCTACGTACCCCTGAATACGACGAATTGTTCTCAGGCGACCCAATTTGGGCAACGGAGTCAATCGGAGGTATGGGCTTAGATGGCCGTACGTTAGTGACGAAATCAAGCTTCCGTTTCTTGAACACCCTTTACACTATGGGTCCAAGTCCAGAGCCAAACATCACAGTATTATGGTCAGATAAACTGCCAATCGGTTTCAAAAAATATTGCGCCAAAGTGTCTATCGACACGAGCTCAATCCAATACGAAAACGATGACTTAATGCGTCCAGATTTCCAATCAGACGACTATGCAATCGCCTGTTGTGTGAGCCCTATGGTTGTGGGTAAACACATGCAGTTCTTCGGTGCTCGCGCTAACTTAGCGAAAACCATGCTGTATGCGATTAACGGCGGCGTAGACGAAAAACTGAAAATCCAAATTGCCCCTAAAGCAGACATGATCACAGACGAAGTGCTCAACTTTGATGATGTGATGAATCGCTTAGACGGTTTAATGGATTGGTTAGCGACTCAATATGTCACTGCACTGAACTCAATCCACTACATGCACGATAAGTACTCTTACGAAGCCGCGCTTATGGCGCTGCACGACAGAGACGTACGTCGCACTATGGCTTGTGGTATTGCGGGTTTATCTATCGCAGCCGACTCACTGTCTGCCATCAAATTCGCCACCGTAAAACCGGTTCGTGATGAAAATGGCATTGCAGTTGATTTCGAAATCAGCGGTGACTATCCAAAATTTGGTAACAACGACCCACGTGTTGATGATATCGCCTGTGACTTAGTTGAACGTTTTATGGCGAAAATTCGTGACCGTAAAATGTATCGCAATGCGATCCCAACGCAGTCAATTCTGACCATCACCTCAAACGTGGTTTATGGTAAGAAAACCGGTAACACACCCGATGGTCGTCGTTCAGGTGCGCCATTTGCACCGGGTGCAAACCCTATGCATGGCCGTGATGAAAAAGGCGCAATCGCTTCTTTAACCTCAGTGGCAAAACTCCCATTTGCCCACGCTCAAGACGGTATTTCTTATACCTTCTCAATCGTGCCAAATGCGCTGGGTAAAGATGATGATGCTCGCCGTACCAACTTAGCGGCATTGATGGACGGATACTTCGACCACAGTGACAAAAAAGAAGGTGGCCAACACTTGAACGTCAACGTGATGAACCGCGAAATGCTCGAAGATGCCGTTAAGCATCCAGACAAGTATCCACAGCTGACCATCCGAGTTTCTGGCTATGCAGTGCGCTTTAACTCACTGACACCAGAACAGCAACAAGATGTGATCACGCGTACATTCACAAAAGGTCTGTAAGCTAAATTAGTCAAGGCTGTAGTACACTGTGCTACAGCCTCACTTATTTTAACAGGAGTCACAATGGCAGTTATCGGTCGGATCCACTCGGTGGAATCCTTTGGCACAGTAGATGGTCCCGGCATACGGTTTATCACCTTTATGCAGGGCTGTTTAATGCGCTGCCAATATTGCCACAACCGTGACACTTGGGATCTTGATGGCGGAAAAGAAGTTCTGGTCGATGAGTTAATGAGTCAAATCATAAGCTATCGGCCTTTTCTCGATGCTAGCAATGGTGGTGTTACGGCCAGTGGTGGTGAAGCCATTTTACAGGCCGAATTTGTCGCCGAATTATTCACGGCTTGTCAGCAAGAAGGTATTCATACCTGTTTAGATACCAATGGTTTTGTACGTAAGTACACGCCAGTGATTGATGAGTTGCTCAACCACACTGACTTGGTCCTGCTCGACATCAAGCACATGGACGATGAAAAACATATTGAGTTAACCAAAGTCAGCAACCATAGAACACTGCAATTTGCGCAATATTTGGCAGAGCGTAATCAAGCGACGTGGATACGTTATGTCGTAGTGGGCGGATTTACCGACGATGAAGCATCGGCATTACAACTGGCCGAGTTTATCAAGCCCATGAAAAACATTGAAAAGGTAGAGTTACTACCCTATCACGAATTAGGTAAACATAAGTGGGAAGCCATGGGCGAAAGCTATCAACTCGATGGGATATCCCCCCCGAGTCGAGATACCATGGAAAAGATCAAAGCGGTATTTGTCCAACAAGGGATTAACGCGATTTATTAATCCACAGTAATAGAAAAGCCAAAACGGATAACCGCGGCAACGGCCTAAAGTTCTTCCCAATAACTGGCATCTAGACGCTCAAAGGCTATTTTTAAAATCAGTGCCATATCGAGGTAACAGGCCTTAGCGCCTAACGTGTGGCAATTGATACCCATGGATGACAACTTCGCACTCAACTGGTTAATCCAGTCGAACAGCGTTAACGGTAATGGATGGCGAGCTCGCCAGCCTAACCACAGCAGCCCCTGTAACGGCAAGCTGATGAAAAATAAACCGAGAGTGACAGCTTGGGGCAGAAATGCCCAACCGTGAATATACAGCTGGCTCATACTCACAAAAATCGCCAGCACTGGCATCACCAGTATGGCAAGCTGAGTTGCTCGGACGACCCGATACTCAGGAAAATAAAAACCCAGTTGTCTAACCATAGGCCAAGTCTTCATATACTGATGACCATCACCTAAGGTTTTGAGGATCTTAATGCTCAATCTTAGACACCAACTACAATGGAATACTGCTCTTACCATAGCACAATCTGGCGAATCGCCCCAAGACTGATATGGTAAAAACACCGCAGTTCCTCATTATTTTGAATCGTTATATTAAACACAATGGCAAAGGGTTTACACATGTCAAATAAACTGGTTTTAGTTCTCAATTGCGGTAGCTCTTCTCTCAAATTTGCCGTCATTGACGCGCAAACAGGTGACGACCAAATTTCTGGCTTAGCCGAATGTTTTGGTTTAGAAGACTCTCGCATTAAATGGAAAATCAACGGCGAAAAACATGAAGCAGCCTTAGGTGCATTTACGGCTCACCGTGAAGCAGTTGAATACATTGTTAATAAAATTCTTGCGGAACAACCTGAATTAGCAGCAAAAATTCAAGCCGTTGGCCATCGTATCGTTCACGGTGGAGAGAAATTCACTCGCTCAGTGATCATCGATGAGAGCGTGATCAAAGGCATCGAAGACTGTGCTTCATTAGCCCCACTGCACAATCCTGCTCACCTTATCGGCATCCGCGCGGCAATGGCCTCTTTCCCTAAATTGCCACAGGTTGCTGTATTCGATACCGCTTTCCACCAAAGCATGCCAGACAGAGCTTATGTCTACGCCCTGCCTTACAAGTTATACCGTGAACACGGTATTCGTCGTTATGGCATGCATGGCACGAGTCATTTATTCGTTAGCCGTGAAGCGGCAAAAATGCTCAACAAGCCAATTGAAGAAACGAATGTAATCTGTGCTCACTTAGGCAACGGCGCGTCAGTCACCGCCATCAAAGGCGGCAAAAGTGTCGACACTTCTATGGGGTTAACCCCATTAGAAGGTTTAGTGATGGGCACTCGTTGTGGCGATATTGACCCTTCAATCATCTACCACTTAGTTCATCAACTGGGTTACACCTTAGAAGAAGTGAATAACCTGATGAACAAGCAAAGTGGTCTGCTGGGTATTTCCGAGCTGACCAACGATTGCCGTGGCATCGAAGAAGGTTACGCCGAGGGCCATAAAGGCGCGACCTTAGCCTTAGAAATCTTCTGCTACCGCTTAGCCAAGTACATCGCCTCTTACACTGTGCCATTGGGCCGTTTAGATGCAGTCGTCTTCACCGGCGGCATTGGCGAAAACTCAGATTTAATCCGTGAAAAAGTGCTCAACATGCTGGAAATCTTCAATTTCCATGTCGATAGTGAGCGCAACAAAGCGGCGCGTTTCGGTAAAAAAGGTATCATCACCCAAGATAAAGGCACGATTGCCATGGTGATCCCAACGAACGAAGAATGGGTTATCGCCGAAGATTCCATTAAACTTATCAACAAATAAAAAGGCCTAAGCCGTTTGCTCACCCAAACGGCTTTATACCTTACGTAGCCGTACTCACAAGCAAATTTGCAGAAACTATTCTGCCAAAAACCATCGAAACTAGAGGTTTTTATGTCTCGTAATATTATGTTAATCCCCATAGGTACCGGAGTCGGCCTGACCTCCTTAAGCCTTGGGATGGTGCGCGCACTGGAGCGCCACGGGGTTAAGGTTCAGTTCTTTAAGCCTATTTCTCAGCTTCGTCCAAACGATAATGGCCCAGAACGCTCGACCACTATTCTGAGCAAATCGCCAACAGTCAATCCCTTAGAGCCCTTCGACATGGCCCATGCCGAAGCCTTAATTCGCGCAGACCAAATCGACGTCTTAATGGAGCAAATCATCGCCCGTGCGGCCGATTGCGCTAGCAACACAGAGACCTTAATTGTCGAAGGTTTAGTGCCAACACGTAATCATCCCTTCGCCGATGATGTGAACTATGCCATCGCTAAAGCCATGGATGCCGACGTAATTTTTATTGCCACACCAGGCAGTGATACGGCTACAGGGCTAATGAATCGCCTCGAAATCGCCTATAACTCTTGGGGCGGAAAAAAGAACAAACGCCTGATTGGTGCTGTGATCAACAAGATTGGTGCCCCCGTTGACGACGAAGGTCGCGCGCGCCCTGATCTATCTGAAGTCTTTGATCACCAAGGTGTTCAACGCTCAGATGCGGCCAGCATGTTCCAACTGCCGGGTAAGAGCCCACTGCGCATTTTAGGCAGCGTGCCCTACAACCTTGATCTTGTTGCACCTCGTGCGTCGGATTTAGCGAAACATTTAAGTGCACGCATTCTAAATGCTGGTGAAATGCATACCCGCCGCCTGCGTAAAGTAACGTTTTGTGCCCGCAGTATCCCGAACATGGTCACTCATATCAAGACTGACTCCTTGCTTGTAACCTCAGGCGACCGCTCAGATGTGATCGTATCAGCCTGTCTTGCGGCCATGAACGGCGTGAAAATTGGTGCCCTGTTATTAACTGGTAGCTACGAGCCAGAGCCGGAAATCCTTAAGCTGTGTGAACAGGCCTTTGAAACTGGTTTACCTGTGTTCTTGATCGACAGTAACACTTGGCAAACCTCGCTCAACATTCAACGTTTCGACCATGAAGTACCCGTCGATGACGCGGTTCGTATCGATCTGGTGCAGGATTATGTGGCCAGCCACATCGATCAAACGTGGATTGAAAGCGTGACTAAAAACTCGCCCCGTGAGCATCGCCTGTCGCCACCGGCTTTCCGTTACAAACTCACGGAATTGGCGCGCGCCGCCCACAAGACTGTGGTACTGCCAGAAGGTGATGAGCCGCGTACCATTAAAGCGGCGGCTATTTGTGCCGAACGCGGTATTGCTCGCTGTGTACTTTTAGGCAAAAAAGATGAAATCCTGCGTATCGCAGCACAACAAGATGTGGTGCTTGGCGAAGGCGTGATCATTATCGATCCAGAAGAGGTGCGCGACCGTTACGTAGAACCTATGTTGGAACTGCGTCGCAGCAAAGGCTTAACTGAAGTCGTTGCCCGTGAACAGTTAGAAGACAACATGGTGCTCGGCACTATGATGTTGGCGCAAAACGAAGTCGACGGTATCGTTTCTGGTGCGGTTAACACCACAGCCAATACCATTCGCCCACCACTGCAATTGATCAAAACGGCACCGGGCTCAAGCTTAGTTTCATCCATCTTCTTTATGCTGATGCCGGATCAAGTGCTTGTTTACGGTGATTGTGCGATTA
This sequence comes from Shewanella sp. SM32, assembly GCF_025654235.1. NCBI lineage: Bacteria > Pseudomonadati > Pseudomonadota > Gammaproteobacteria > Alteromonadales > Shewanellaceae > Shewanella > Shewanella sp. SM32. Next base: position 42,630 of record NZ_JAKKRO010000002.1, read on the forward strand.
ACCCAGATCCTAATGCTGAGCAGTTAGCTGATATCGCCATCCAATCGGCAGAATCAGCAAAAGCCTTCGGTATCGAGCCAAGAGTGGCAATGATCAGCTACTCAACTGGCAACTCAGGTACAGGTTCAGATGTGGATAAAGTACGTGAAGCAACCCGTATTGCCAAAGAAAAACGCCCAGATCTGATTATTGATGGTCCATTGCAATACGATGCGGCGGTTATGCCAAACGTTGCACGCTCTAAGGCACCTAATAGCCCTGTCGCTGGTCAAGCTACTGTTTTCGTGTTCCCAGACCTTAATACAGGCAACACGACTTACAAGGCCGTACAGCGAAGCGCAGATCTGATCAGTATTGGTCCTATGCTGCAAGGTATGCGCAAACCTGTGAACGACTTGTCTCGCGGCGCGTTAGTCGATGACATCGTCTACACTATCGCACTAACGGCAATTCAAGCCGCACAGAACGACGCAGCTAAAGGCTAACAGCATTAAATCTGCATAGCGTTACGCACAAAAAAGCACTGGTTATTACCGGTGCTTTTTTTATGCTCAAATTTAGCGTAAACCATACCGTTGATCGCAAGAATCGCTTAATGGATAAGTCGAAATTGCAAAAGATGAAGAAAAAACGAGAAATATCAAATTATGCAGTGTGAATAAGCTCGGCAAATTGCGAAAAATATCCACAAGTAGAAGTGGAACATAATGGAAAGCAGAAAAGCGTCACTTTTTAACCAGCAAATAAAGCAAGACAATATCAGTGGCTTACAAAGTATCACTGAAGTCTTCAACATAGTTTTCCACAGTTTCTGTGGATAACCTTTTTATATGACTCCTAACTATATGCCACACACATGAGGTTTGAGTCAATGCTTTTCACAATAGACAGCGAATCACGACAAGACTTGTACATTACAGCTAAAATCGCGATACTCGGAACAAATTCCAATAACTAAAACTTATGCGAACTCTATTTTTTTTCTCCCTCCTGTTTATCTTCGGTTGTGGCGAGCCCTCAACGCAAGAGCAGCGCCAGTTATCACCGGAAGAAGTGAGCTTAGGCTTTTTTCAAGCGATTTATGTTGATCGTAATGTTGAACAAGCCAAGCAATACGTCGACGATCCCATTAAACAAGTGCTCACCCATTACCACATTGCCGCAGCCGTACAGCGTAATATGCTCGGCCTATCTATGACCAATGTTGAAATGGAAATTGATGATATCGATATCGACTTTTTCCGCAAATTTACCAAAGACGTCATTGTTGTGGTCAAAATGAAAGGTCTTAAAGGTGGTCAACCATGGATTGATGACAGGACCATACGCCTACACAAAATTGGGAGCCAATGGATTATCGTCGAACTTCTGCCTGAAAAGCGCAAAGTTAACGGTTAACCCCCTTTCTTGCCTGCTTTCACCGCGCATACCTTGTCATACAATCATTCTGCTTACTTTCAGCCAAAAAAATAGCAACCTTAGGGTTGCTATTTTTTTGTGCTTGTTCTGTTATTTCCGACTCATAAGTACCGTCAGTTTAATCGTTATCGATTAAGCTTGGATCACTTCTTCTTCGCTTTCAGCAGGTAAAGACGTTAGTACATCGTCTTTCACTTGATAATAAGCATTTTCGTATTCATGAACTTCCATAACAACTCCTGCTTGATTGGGTAAGGTCGCAGAGGCTTGCCATTCTATGCTGACATTTTGCCTATGAGGAAAGGGATACATTCCGTGGGCGGGAGTATAACAAAGCAAAAGCCATAATTACAGAAAACTTTCAGTTTTGTACCACCAGGCCTGGCATTTAAAGCTGGTTATCATTTAAATAGCTCACAATCAGTGATTCGACATGAAAGACTTTCACTTTTTACGAGGATATTGAGGCCATGCTGACGCCATTTCATCATTCGCTTTATACACAAAAGCGATTAACAGAAATCGCTTACATAAAATGAATCTAGGGAATGCCATTAGATGTTCAGGGCAGGCTTTATGGTGAAATTTCTACCCTCAAACACTTAGACCAACATCAAGTAAGTAAAGTGATTGAAACCTATGGGCGATCGCAGCTATCTGAGCGATTAAGCTACTGAAGAATAAGTGCTGTGTAATAAGCGACAGTGTAGAAAGCTAAACACTCAACCTAAGCCGACAAAAAAGGCCAGTTAATACTGGCCAGTTAAGCTAAATCAGGCCTAGGCTTGAGTCGATAAGCGGTAGCGAAGCACCTTAAGTGACTTCTCTTCCGACACATCCATAAAGGCTAGCGGATTGGCTAAGCGCTCTATGTATTCGAGTGCAGGTGCAGCTTCCGCTACCTGTTGACGCAGGAAAGCGGTATCGAGTTCAGGTGCATTTAGACACAGTAATACTTCGCCATTCTCGGCAAGCAACTCAGGTAAACGCCTAATTAAACGCACATAATCCTTAGTCGCGACAAAACTGCCCTTTTGATTGCTCGGTGGATCGGCAACAACAATGTCGTAGGGACCGAGCTTTTTCAGTTTGCCCCAAGATTTAAAAATATCATGGCCTAAAAAACGGGCTCCCGCGCTAAAGCCATTCAGCAAATGGTTCTGCTTACCTATGCCTAATGCGCCTTTGCTCATGTCCATATTCACAACTTCATCGGCCCCCCCTTGTAATGCCGCGACCGAGAAACCACAGGTATAAGCGAACAAATTAAGCACCTTTTTATAACGGGCGTTTGCTCTAACCCACTCACGACCATTAGCCATATCGAGGAAGAGTCCGTGGTTTTGTCCGCGCATTAGGTGCACCTGAAACCGTGCACCATTTTCGCTAACGATATGCGGCTCAGGCACTTCACCTTGCAATAATTGGGTAAACGTCTCCCCCGCACTACGGTATTGGTAGACTAAATTCAATTGGCTATCTGGCCTAATAGCTTGCCAGCGCGCTGCAATCGCCTGTTGGCAGAGGGTTAAATCCGTATCCTCCAAGGGAGTAAAGCTGGTCAGCAATAGCACGGGTGCAAACCAATCTAAACATAGGTGCTCATAACCCACGTAATGCCCACCGCGGCCGTGGAATAACCGCACCGCATCATCACCTAACTCAATTGTCGCTAGCGCTTGTATAAAACTTTGCATCTTCTACTACTTACTCTCAGTTGCACTTGTATTGGCTTCATCGCCATTGGGAATTGCATTTTCCGTGTTACTGGCCAAGAACTTATCTTCGATATCGTCCGATAATAAAATGGCTAACCAATTACCACTCTTACTCGATTCGAGGGCAATTTTAACCACCATAGTCAATGGCACTGACAGCAACATGCCCACAGAACCTAATAACCAGCCCCAGAAAATTAATGATAAAAACACCACTAAGGTCGATAACCCCAGACCGCGCCCCATAAATTTAGGCTCAATGATATTGCCCATCACCATGTTGGCACCCACGTACAAAAGTGCAGTTCCCCCCGCCGCCGCAGGGCCAAGCTGAATAAAGGCCAACAACACCGCTGGAATCGCGGCAATGATAGAACCAATATTGGGAATGTAATTAAACAGGAAAGCAATCACCGCCCATAACATGGCGTAATCCACGCCGATGAAGGTCAATCCCACACCGACGATGATCCCAGTAGCCAAACTCACTAAGGTCTTGATCACCATGTACTGATTCACAGATTGTAAAAAGCGGTCAATCTGCTTTAAGCGCATATCGGGATCGTCCAATGCGAGATGCAATTTCTTTGGCAGCGACTGAGCTTCAAACAGCATAAAGACGATAGTGAGGATGATCAGAAATAAATTCGCCATCACATTGCCGACACCCGATAGCATATTCGTGGTCATAGACAAGGCCATGCCAGGGTCAAAATAGGCTAATACCTGATCCTTCGAAATCTGAATATTTAATGCCTGTAATTTATGGATAATCCACGAAAACTGCTCCACCAGCTGATCGCGATATTGGGGCAATTGTTTAGAAAACTCATTGACAGAACTGCCGACGACCGAGGCTAACCATAGGCCCATCAACACAATAAAACCCATCAAGAGGATCACTGCCAGCCATTTAGGCACACGGAACTTTGTCATCAAACCGATTGCAGGATTACAAATCACCGCAAGAAAACTGGACAGCACAAACGGCACCACAATCGGGCTCGCCGCCTTAATCCCTGCCAAAATAATCACTACAAAGGCCATAACCGCAAAGCCACGATAAGCAGCAGAGGGCGCATTAGGTCGAGTCATTTATTAAAAATCCTTCTTGATCTTAGATAAAATTGTTAGGCTAACCCTTGAACCACTTAACCTCAGAAACTTTAGCTTAAGATAGCCATTTGTCATTATGAAACCAGAAACCGCGATTATACGCATTAAAAACTTAAGACTTCGTACTTTTATTGGCATTAAAGAAGATGAAATCCAAAATCGCCAAGACGTGATCATTAATGTCGTGATCCATTATTGTGCCGAACGTGCCCGCAACAGTGACAATGTCGAGGATGCGCTCAATTACCGCACAATTACCAAAAAGATCATTGAACTGATTGAGAATAACCGTTTCTCATTACTCGAAAATCTCACCAGCCAAACGCTGGCCATCGCCAGTGAGCATCCTTGGGTTGAATTTGCCAGTGTCGAAATCGACAAACCCCATGCACTACGCTTTGCCGATTCAGTCTCGATGGAGTTATGTTATCAAAAATAATCTGGCTAAAAATACTCCGACTAAGTGATCGTTGCACACCGCATTTTGGTATATATCCGCAGAGCTTAACCAATTAAGAGAGGTTCCATGAATATACTGATCACCGGCGCAAGCGGCTTTATTGGTCGCCAATTAGTCGAACGACTGGCGCCATATCATCAACTGACGTTATTAACTCGCTCAGTGCAACAAACACAAAAAGTGCTCGGCAATCAGCACCATTACCTCGAGAGTCTCGATGCGCTAAGCGACTTAAATCACATTGATGCCATCGTAAATCTTGCGGGTGAACCCATAGTCGCTAAACGTTGGAGTAAAAATCAGAAGCAACGCATTTGTGATAGTCGCTGGGATATTACGGCAAGATTAACTCAGCTAATACAACAGAGTAGCACTCCTCCTCAGATCATGGTGAGTGGTTCGGCAGTCGGTTATTACGGGCGGCACGATGATAAATTACTCGATGAGTCTAGTGGTGCCCATGTTGAGTTTAGCCATGACATCTGTCGAAAATGGGAGCAAGAAGCGCTAAATGCAACCTCAGAGCACACACGAGTCTGCATTATCCGTATTGGTATCGTGCTAGGTAAAGGTGGTGCCTTAGAGAAAATGTTACCGCCATTTAAACTCGGACTCGGTGGCCCAATTGGCCATGGACGCCAAGGTATGAGCTGGATCCATGTGCAGGATCTCATTTCCCTTATTAATTTTTTACTCACTCAACAACACTGTAAAGGCATATTTAATGCCACAGCACCCAATCCAGTGAGTAACGCTGTGTTTACCAAAGCGCTCGGAAAAGCACTTAATCGCCCAGCGTTAATCACTACCCCACCGCTTGCATTACGCTTAGCGATGGGCGAAATGTCGGAGCTACTGACAGAAGGGCAATTTGTTTACCCCAAACGTGCCCTCGAAGCGGGTTTTCAGTTTCAATTCAGTGATCTCGATAACGCCTTAACAAACGTGTTAGCCAAATAGGCTAGCACGCTAGAGCCTAAACTCAGCTTAAATATGCTGATAAAATCAGTGGCTAATGCAGGTGGCATCTTAGTACTCAAATCCGCTCAACAACCAGGTATATTGTAACGTCAATCTTGCCATTATTTTAGCAACACTAGAAAAACAAGAGTGTAACATCATGATTTATATTATGATTTAGCGACAATCCGTCCATTTTCTGCTAAACTCGCCTCCATTCGGTCATAGGAGGCACGCATTAACCGCCTCAGCCTTGACCACAAATAGACTCAGCAACACCTCATAAATAGACAGTTATTTATGCTCAGGAACAGGCTATTTAATCTGCTGTTCTTGGTCTGTAGACCATAAAACGATACACACTCGCGCCTACTCATCCTTTAAATTTTTTATCGGATTGACACTGATCTGTCCTCGACATCAAGCGCTTAACATCCAGCATTAGCAGGTGCTTAATAACAAGATGGGTTACTTCTCATTGGACATTGTGCCCAATGAAATGCCCGCACTAAGACAGTTTGTAAGGAATTTTCATGCACATGACCTATATGATTGGCGAGCTAGAATCATTTTTAATTGCCATTTTCGTGCTGTTTATCGGCCACTCTATCAATCGCCATGTACGTGTCTTCAGGCAATATAATATCCCCGAACCCATAGTGGGTGGCCTAGTTGTCGCCGCGGGAGTTACATTTCTTCACTTTCAAAATATCAGTCTCGACTTCAGCCTATCACTGCAAAATACCTTAATGCTGATGTTTTTTAGCACCATTGGCCTCTCGGCAAACTACAAGCTATTGCTCAGCGGTGGTAAAAAAGTCTTCATCTTTTTAGGTGTGGCCTCAGTGTATATTGTGATTCAAAATGCCGTCGGCGTCAGTTTAGCCAGTCTATTGGGGCTCGATCCCATCATGGGACTTATCGCAGGATCAATTACCCTGTCGGGCGGGCATGGTACCGGCGTTGCTTGGTCACAAACCTTTGCTGAGCGCTACGGTATCAACACCTTAGAGTTTGCTATGGCTGCGGCAACCTTTGGTTTGATCATGGGTGGGATCATCGGTGGCCCCGTCGCGCAGCGATTAATCGGTAAGCATAATCTTGTTTCTCGCTATGGGGTTGGCCGCAAGCATCACAGTGAACATCCACATTTAGTCACTTATGATCACTTAGAAGAAGACCAAGTCACCGCCAAAACCATATTAGAAACTCTGTTTGTGCTGTTGTTGTGTGTTGCAGGATCAAAATGGCTCACGCTGTGGATCAGCCAATCGGGTATTGCATGGCTAAAGATGCCCGACTTTGTATATGCTCTTTTTCTTGGCGTGCTCATCGCTAATCTCACAGAACTCACCCGCGGTTACAAACCCCATACCGAAAGCATCGATGTGATAGGGACTGTCGCGCTGTCTCTCTTCCTCTCAATGGCCTTAATGACTTTAAAGTTATGGGAAATTTTTGATTTAGCGATCCCGCTACTGGTGATATTACTGGTACAAACCGCAGTGTTGGCCATTTTTGCCTATTTCGTGACGTTCAAAGTCATGGGCAGTAATTACGATGCTGCGGTGATCACCGGTGGCCACTGCGGCTTTGGTATGGGGGCAACCCCAACAGCGGTAATGAATATGGGCGCGCTAGTCTCACGCACAGGACCATCACCCCAAGCCTTTATGGTAGTACCTATCGTCGGTGCCTTCTTCATCGACATAGTTAACTTAATTGTCTTACAGGGCTATCTGAGCTTTATGAAGTAGTTGTTTATAACTCAATCACTTAAAAAATAGGGCGCCGACTTTGGCGCCCTATTTCATGGTTCAAAATAGTTAAGACTAGAATTCACGCATTAAGCGTTCAGGCCGAGGCAGGTAATAATCATCATAATCAAGGGAGAAAACGACTGAACTTGAACGGCCAACAATCTCATCACGGGGCACGAAGCCAATAACCCGAGAGTCTGCGCTGTTATCACGATTATCACCCAGTGCTAAATAATGCGCATCCGGCACTGTGACAGGTCCAAAATTGGCAAGCCTTGAGGGTACAGGGTTAAGGCGAATACTGTGGACCATACCAAGTAAATTTTCCTGCATTTCTGTCACATCAGCGGGAGCATAAGCACTCAATGCTTGGGATGTGTAGCTGAGCAGTTCACCGTTTAAATACAAGCGATTATCCTGCATCATCACAGTATCGCCTGGCACAGCTATTACCCGCTTAATCAGTTTTTTATCGGCCTTTTTCGAGTCAAATACCACGATATCGCCGCGAGCAGGATCTGCCAGTTTAACTAATGCGATATGCGTAAATGGCACCCTAAGATCATAAGCCATCTTATTAACAAGAATGCGATCACCCTCGACGATAGTCGGCAGCATAGAACCCGATGGCACAGTATTCCAATCGGCCACCGCGCTCCTGAACACTAGCATTAAACTGATAAACAGAAAAAAGGAGCGATTATCCTTAAGCAGTTTTGTTATTCCTTTGAACATAATATTCCCTCTATGGCATATATAAGCTAGTCGCTGTTCTCAGTTAGATAGACCCATTGAGTTGCACTAAGTTCTGTTGCTACCTGCTTAAGCACAGATCAATTTGTAAGCCAATGTAAAAAGCATATTCAATTCAAGTGCAGCAGAATCAACCCCATAACAAAAAAGCACTGAGCTTATGTCGCATCAGTGCTTTTAATGTTGGCTCAGCTTGTTGTCTTAATAAGCTTTATGTTTTAGCCCATCAACAGAGTTCACAAACCGCCCTAGCTCCCAGCCTTTAATAGCTCAGAGCAAGATTGGCTGAGCAATTGTCGGCAACGCCACACCCCAAGTAAGGCGACAATTAAGGCTCCAGAAACTGGGGCAATACCCCACCAAGGCCAGTGCATGTATACATTAAGCTCAAACACTTGCGTCTTAAGTAGATATAACGCAAATTCGGCCACAATTACGGCTAACACACCCGCAATACCGCCAAGCAAGGCGAACTCTAAACCCGTTGCACTGCGCAATAACCATCCTGAAGCACCAAAGGTACGCAACACAGCGAGTTCACGTTGCCGAGTTGCCATGCCAGCCTCAGTCTGTGCAATCAAGACTAAGGCACTGGCTAATAACACTAAGGCCAGCACTAAAGACAACGACAGCGACACTTGCTCAATTATCTGCCGCAACTGCCCCACCATAGCGCCAACATCTATGATAGATATCGTCGGAAATTGCTGAATAAGCGCAAGGATCACTGCACCCTTAGGCGTACCATCAGCATTAATAGTCTTATCGTTAGTCGCCTGATCATTCAGATAAAAACTCGCCATCGAGGTATACGCAAAAGGCGCGAGCGCTTCTTGGGTGAAAATCATAAAGAAGTTCGGTTGCAGCGTTTCCCAGTGTACGGCACGAATACTGGCAACTTTAACTGTGAGCTCTTGATTATCAATCACGTAAGTCAGCTTATCGCCAAGACCAATACCTAAACGCTCCGCCACGCCAGACTCCACCGACACTTCATCAGCGGCTTGATTAAAATGCCCCTCTAACAGTTCGTTGTTAGCAGGCAGTGTATTGCGCCACGTTAGGTTTAACTCGCGCGAAATGCCCACTCTTCCCTTTTCACCCGCTTCTGACTGTTCATTCGAAATCAGCGCTTCACCGTTAATTTGAGTTAATCGGCCACGGATCACCGGATAAATGTCTGTCGCCACTATCCCCTTAGCCGTCATGAAATCATTCAAGGGCTTTGCATCATCAGGCGCAATATTGACAAGGAAATAATTAGGCGCATTTTCGGGCAACTGTTTTTGCCATTCGTTAAGTAAATCTTGTCTTAACGCCAAAATCGTCAATAACAGTACCAGTGCAGCGCTAAAGCCGACCAATTGCACCGCATTTTGCCGCGCACGACGCCTTAGCCCCGCCAGCGCTAATTGCAAAGGATTGGTAGTCTTCATATCAACACTGTGTCCTGCTCGTATCATCACAAATCCAAGCAGACTTAATAGCGCAGCCAGCAATAGCACAGCCGCGACCACAGTCAGAGTCAAAGTCCAACTTTGGGAATACAAATAGCCCAATAGCGCCATAGCCCCTAGACTCAGTAGCAAATGCAGCCACATACCAAGCTGTAAGCCTTCTAACTGGCGCTGCAACACCCGCAGTGGCGGAATAGCCAGTAAACGCATCAATGGATAAGCCGAAAACATAAAGGCGCTGATGAGCCCTGTGCTGATGCCGAGTAATAATGGTCGTGTGAGTGGCGGTGAATAGGCCGCAATTTCGGGTGGCAATAGATAACTGATCCCAAAATCGAGTAACCCTCCCCCAATAAGACCTAGACCAATTCCCAGTAGCGTTACCAACAATAAATGAGTACCAAACAACAGGCGAATTTGCTTTGCCGAGGCGCCAAAGGTTTTCAGCATGGCCACCACATCGTAATGGCGCTGACAATAACGCTGGGCGGCAATACCTATCGCCGCGCAGGCCAATGCAATGCCCATCAAACTTGCCAGCAGTAAGAAGCGCTCCGCTCGCTTAACGGCTCCCGCAATCGGCGAGTCACCGGATTGCACATCGACCCAACGCTGGGTACTATTCAAAAGCGGTTTAACACTTTGTTCAAAGGCCGTAAGCGAGGCTTCATCTCCGGCAAATTGATACAGATAAGTCACGCGACTGCCCGGTTGAATAACACCTGTTTTGGCGACATCCTCCATCCGCATCAATACCACAGGCGATGAAGCAAAAGGATTAAAACCTGCGTCGGGTAAGCGGCTGATCTCATTGCTGAGCACAAATTCGCTGTTACCTAGTTCGATGGATTTGGGATAACCCAAAAGTCCGCCTAAGCGAGTCTCAAACCAGATTTGATCAGCTTGAGGTAACGCCTTAGTTTTACCGCTGGTGAGTTCAATATCGCCCTTAAGCGGGTAACCCGACTCTACGGCGCGTACTGTGACTAACTGAAACTTATCTCCCGAATAGACCATGGAATTAAATTGCATGTTAGTCACATGCTTAAGCCCAAGCGCTTCGGCTTTGGATAAAATCGCCGCATCAATTTTAACCGGCGAATCGATAATACGGTCGGCAGCAATAAACTGTGACGCTTGACCACTAATTGCCACTTGCAGACGTTCACTCACCCGCGCTAAGCCACTCACAGACAAAACCGCGAGCGTAATAGCGAGGATAATCAGTAACAATTGTCCCTGCTGTAACTCGCGTTTAAACAGGCGCCATGCCAGACTTAACTCCATTATTAAGCCTCCTTAACATCAGCTAGCAGTTCTGTTTGAGTGATATCTTCCTGTAAATGGCCGTTATCCATCACTAGTTGACGCTCACACCGCTTGGCCAGCAGCAGATCATGGGTAACAAGGACTAAGGTTGTATGGCTTTCTTGATTAAGCTCAAACAACATATCGGCAATCTTATGGCCGTTGACGCTGTCTAAATTGCCAGTTGGTTCATCGGCAAACAAAACTGTAGGCTCACAGATAAAAGCGCGGGCAATCGCCACCCTTTGCTGTTCACCACCCGAAAGCTGTTTGGGTAAATGGGTCAAGCGATGGGATAAACCAACCCGCACCAACATGGCCTGCGCTTTTTCCTTGGCATTGCTCACGCCTGCAAGCTCGGCGGGTAACATGACGTTCTCGAGCGCAGTTAAGGTATCAACTAACATAAAGGATTGAAAAATAAAGCTGACCTTCTGTTTACGCAGTGCCGCTTTTTGCTCTTCATTCAGTGGTGATAATGCCACACCATCGAGCCAAATCTCCCCCGACGTAGGCGTATCAAGCGCCGCAAGCAATCCCAATAAGGTGGATTTGCCCGAACCTGATGGGCCGAGAATGGCCACACTCTCACCTTGCTTGACATCTAAGTTAATGCCCTTGAGGATAGTGAGCGTTCCTTCCTGAGTAATCACTGATTTTTCGAGGTTAACAACATTAATGGCACTGTTTTTTAAGATGACGTTAGACATAGGATCCTTCTTATATAAATCGTTCTGGTATCAATCGCTAAGATTAAAATCAATGGCGAAGACCCTAGGGGCATTCATCCTACTGAGTGTACTCATGGTCACGCCCGCTCACGCGGCAAAGATACTGATCCTCGGCGATAGCTTAGGCGCTAGCTACGGCATGGCAGAACAGTCAGGCTGGGTAGCACTACTGCAAAAAAATCTGCCCGAACATCAGTTTACCAATGGCTCAGTGAGCGGCGAAACCACAGCGGGCGGCCTACGCCGATTACCCGCCTTGCTCGATGCTGTTGCTCCCGATCTTGTGGTCGTTGAGCTAGGAGGTAATGATGGTTTACGTGGATTCCCCCCAACGCAACTCGAAAATAATCTAATCCAAATCATTACCCTAGCCAAAGATAGCGGCGCAAAAGTGCTGCTGACCGAGATCATGGTACCGCCTAACTATGGCCCTCGCTATACCCAAAAGTTCACCCAAGTGTATCAAGACATATCTAAAACCCAGGATATAGTGTTGATCCCCTTCTTTATGCAGGATATCGCGCCCCATCCAGAATTAATGCAAAGGGATGGCATTCATCCCAACGAAAAGGCACAAGCTCAGATTGCGGCTTGGATGCAACCATGGATAGAAAATGCGTTAACCCAATAAAATAGCTGCTATTTTAAGCTAACGAACCGCTTACTTAGCTAAACTCATACTCAACGGATAAAAACGTGTTCTAACGCAAGATTAACCCTATAGATAAACAGTAAAATTCGTGTTAGCAAATGGTTAACTCAAACAAGGAGTCAATATGTCCCTTAGCCATCAGCAAAAAGTGTACATACCCAAGGAAGCCCGTACAAATCAATACATCACAGCCGAAATCAAGGTGACGGATGAGCTACTCAATCAATATCCCGATTATCAAAGCTGTTATCAAACTTTAAGCCGTTTGATATTTAATTTGGCAGAACAACACGATCTCCGTAATGTTCACGTGATCACTAACGATAAACTGCCAGTAGTGCGTTACCATACCGAAGCATATTGCTTCCAAACCACTGAACAAATTCTATTTTTTTATAACCCAGCCTACCACGAAGCCCAAAACTTATTCTCGCAAGAAAACTATCGCGCCCGCAAACTGCGCATTGTGTTTCTTGCCACAGGTGACGATATTCGCAGTAATTCCGCCAGTTTCCATATCAAGGTGCGTGAGTTGCTCACTGAATTAATGCCCTTAATGCCAATAAGCGATCTTAAGGTTAAGGTCCGCGACCATCAGCATTTATCCTATGATCTGTTCGCAAAAGCTAAGGGCTATAAAGAAACCTATGGTTATAAACTGCGCGCCATCGGCCCAAGATATAAAGCCAGAAAATGTGAGTTACCAGAAAACGTTAGCTCTCTTACCTATGTGACGGTAAGCTTGCCGCTGAGTCGCAAACTCAAACAGGGTTTATTACCTGACTCAGCCACTGACTTTACGCCTTTATATCAGCATCTTGAAGACTGCTTCCTCAAAGCGGCAGCTAATAGACAGCTGACACGCCTTGCTATGATAGCGAACGGCTTAACACCGCTTGTGCGTAACAGTAAGTTTGAAAAGCTCGACAGCAAAGCCGAAGTACAAATGATAGGGTTCGATCCTAATGCGACTGAGCAACAAGTTATCCGTCGCTGGGATGCCGATAACTTGGTCGAAGCCGCGCACTTTACCATAGTGGCAGGTACTAAGGACTGTGACGATTCGGGTTTCGGTCGCTTTATGAACAATGTTGAAACAGCCCTGAAGGCCTTTGCTGCGGACATAGGTGTCGATCCGGAGCGTGAAGATCTCATCGTACGTTTCCATCAACATATCAGCTATCAAATCTAACCCGCTTCGGTATTAGCCGCGAAAGCTCAGCAAATGAAAACGCCTGCAAATGCAGGCGTTTTTACTTTTATTCACCAATAGACAGAATTACATAGGACGATTTTTTTCTATGAGGCGATTGAAAATAGCGTTCACAGACAAAGAGGCACCGTGGGCAATTTTATCAGCGAGTTTCTTTCTCACCTGATAACGTATCTTGTACACAGTACGCTCTGTGGCGAGTGACATTATCACATCATCGCTGGTCGAAATCGCATCAACTAAACCTAATTCAATGGCTTGCTGACCGTACCAATGCTCGCCAGTGGCGACTTTCACTAAATCCAACTCAGGGCGATACTTACCAACAAACGCTTTAAATAAGACGTGGGTTTCTTCGAGTTCTTCTTGAAACTTCTGTCTTCCCTCATCGGAGTTTTCACCAAATACTGTCAAGGTGCGCTTAAAATTACCGGCCGTATGTTGCTCATAATCAATTTCATGCTTTTTCAGCAGGCGATTAAAGTTAGGCAGTTGAGCAACAACACCAATAGAACCGACAATGGCAAAAGGTGCAGCATAAATTTTATTCGCAACACAAGCCATCATATAGCCACCACTGGCGGCGACTTTATCAACACAGACAGTCAATGGAATATCTGATTGACGTAAGCGATCTAACTGGCTGGAGGCTAAACCATAACCATGCACCATACCACCGCCACTCTCTACATTGACAACCACTTCATCGCCTTTTTCTGCGATAGCGATAATTGCACTGATTTCTTCACGCAGTGATGCAACCTCAGCGGCATCGATACTGCCCTTAAAATCAATCACGAACACTTTGCCCGTGCAGGCTTCATCTGCGGCTTTGTCTTTTGCCTTTTCGTCAGCTTTTAATTGCTTTTCATAGGCTTTGAATTGTTTCTTTGACAGAAGTTCTTCTTTTAAGCCATGCTTAAGTTCTTCTAACTCTTCAGACAAGTTAGTGATCCTCAGCTCGCCCTTATCTGACTTGTGTTTTACAGTAGAAGCCAACACCACAATAATAACGGCAACGATTGCGACCACTATTGTGACGGCTTTCGCCAAAAACATTCCATACTCGTATAAAAATTCCAAAGTGTTCTCCGTTAGGGCGTTACATCATTCAGTCAATTGCGTGCTATTCTAACAGCCTAAAGGCCCATAAAAAAACCCAGCAAAGGCTGGGTTTTTCCGATTAAGGCAAGATTAGTTAGGACAAGTCGCAATGACCCCACTGTTTGTCACTAAAATCGTCACGTCGTCCTTACCTGCAGTAGCAGCATAGGTTGCCACTTGAGTCTGCATTTCAACCGTGGCAGCCGCGGCCATACCATCCGTTGATTCCTTTTCTTTAGGATCAACAATCGAACTGTGGTGACCTTTAGCGAAACGCACAACGCCATGACCTTTGCTCGTGCTATCGGCACAAGGTAGCCCGATGGCAGCGATCAGCGGCTCAGTGCCCGATAATGGGAAGTTATCGACGCGATTAGGCAGCACTTGATCTGCTAAGTTACCGTTACCATCACCCGCAACTTCAATTAAGTGCACAGGTAAGCCAGTCGCTTTTAACATAGCAGCATGGTTAACAGGATCTGCAGAATCTACCGCTGTTTGAACCGCAAAGGCAAACGTCGGAATAAACTGTGCGTATACCGCCTGCACCAGTGCCGCATATTCAGGGCTACCAGGCTCATAACCTGCTGTATTAGCCGCATCGACCTGTGCTTGGAAAGTTGCAGATGCCGTAATATTACTAAACAGTACTGGGCCAAAAGTTGCAGAACCTGCGAATGATCCTGCTAATCCACCTGCTGGCGCAACTAAGGATACAGCATTGATAACATAAGCATTTGGCAAGGCATCGCCGGTTGCTGGATTCTTCATACCTGTGCTGGCATAGGTCGCAAAATCGGTGCCCACAATGGCGCCTAAACTCAGACCTTGAGCACTGATTTTAGTCACATCAAATACTTGCGGCTGACCTGCTTGTGCTAAGCCCTGTGCTAAGCCCGTAAGAGCAAGACGCACCCCTAAATGGTCCATCGTCGCTTGACGGAAATTATCTCGCACCGACAAAGTGCTAGAAATATTCACAAACACCAACGGGTTACCATTTTTAAAGGCGTCCGGTTTACCGACAACTGCACCGAAGGCAGGATCTGTCGCAGAGACTTCATAAATACCATCACCGTTAGCATCGAATGAACGCGCACCGTGAAGTGGCATATCAATAGCCACAGTCGCAACCCCCATTGCTGCATACGTGCCGGCATAGGCCAATGACATTTCTTTACCGCCGCCTAAACCATGCAGTGCGATTGTTGTTGGCCAACCAGATGTAGGAGGAATAAACTCACGACCTTGCTGTTGATAAAAAGCGGCCAATTTCGTTGCATTGGGCATAGAAATCAGCACAGATACTGTTTCATAACCTTTAATTGCTGGAATAGGATTGAATTTAGTCAGATGTTTGGTTTTATCAACTGCCGTACCATCGTCTAAAACCCATGTTTTACCCGCCATTAACGAGGGATTAGCTAAAGCATCAGCAGGGTTGGCAATACCATTAGCCACCGCTTGCATACCAAAATTATTCTGGCTGAGTGTGCCCGCTTGCAGTGCTAGTAGCACAGAGACAGGGCTATCACCTTGTGCTTTCCAATGACCATTAATTAATGGTTTACCTTCAGCGGATAAACAACCAACTGAAGAACAATCACCGTAAATAGGCAGTTTAATTTTTGCCGTATACACATCAGCCAAGTTTGCGGCAACATAGGCAGCTCCAGCAGCTGGTGTTAAGCCCGCCACTTGAGCCACAGTCAATCCAGTCGGTGTTGGCATCTGGGCAAAGCTTGGTGCATAGGGAGCACCCTTCGCCATCAGCAATTTGGTGGTTTCATAGACGTTAGCAACAGACTGAGTGGTAAATAAGCCAGAGTAACTGATGGTTAAAGGATCGACCTTATGGGCCGCAGCAATCCCTTTCTCATAACTGTTCACTAAGGTTTGCAGCATCAATTGATCTGGCGTTTCTAAAGGTAACGTATTGATATCCAGCTTCAACAAACCATAGGTCGTTGAAGGAGCGATACCACGACCTTCAGAATCTTGAATAAGATTCGTTGTCGCATAAATATAAGATTGCCCGGCTTTGAGTGGCTTAAGCGGAATTATCACCACTTTTTTGCCCGAAGCGGTTGATATAAAGTCAACGCCAAACTGCAACTCAGCGCCCACTTTACAGGCTGAAACTGACGGTTTAGCCTTACATTCGGGATCAGATGATAATGCGCCGCCTACTGTGGCTTCAAACATTCTGACAGCACCCGGTTGCGCAACCGATGCCGCCATTAAGGTCAGCGGTGTACCGTCATGTTTTTTCGCCAAATCGATATCAATAGAAATCGGTGATGTCGTCGACCACCCATCTAACGCCCCAAGCGCTATTTGTGGATCAACATAATTGCCCGAGCTTTCACCCGGAATTGATAATGTGCCATCTTTGGTGCCACTGAACAGCAAATCATTCGGTAATGGAACTTTTGAATTAGCAGGGTCGAACACCATGTGCGATTCAGGGATGAGCACTTCTGTCTTATCCTTGAGTTCATTAAAACTGTCCTCACCACATCCTGTGAGGCCCAGTGCAGATGCAATCGCAACACCCAAAATGAGTCTTTTCATCTTTTTTCCCCAAATCTTGTTGTAATAGTTTTGTTTTCCCCAAGAAATTAGTCACAATAGCTTTTAGATCTGTGACCAATAGGGCTTATGTTAGCCCCTAACTCATTTCAAGTTAACGTAAAAATATTGAGTTAGCCACAAGTTTGTCACAAAGATTTTAGCTATTGATAACAAAGTTTCATTCATTTGTTTGAAACATGCGTTTATCACTTCGGCGACTCTAGAAGTGGCGGGCATTCTCGCCAAGAGGAAAAAGAGACTCATGTTGGAATATCAAGCAGCAAAAGATTTACTCAAGGGCAAGACGATTTTAGTCACAGGCGCTGGTGCTGGCATAGGCCGTACCGCCGCCATTGAGTTTGCAAAACACGGCGCCACTGTGATTTTACTTGGTAAAACAGTGAAAAAATTGGAAGCAGTTTACGACGTAATAGAACAAGCCGGTTATCCCAAACCTGCCATAGTGCCATTGGATCTTAAGGGCGCAACGGAACAAAATTATCGCGATATGGCCGATACCATAGCCGAGCAATTCGATCATTTAGACGGCTTATTACATAACGCTAGCTTACTCGGTGCCTTAGGTCCGTTTGAACACATAGATATTCCATCACTCGAAGACGTGCTCAAAGTGAACGTCACGGCCCAAGTCATGCTAACTAAAGCATTACTACCTGTGATGCGCCAAGCACCCAGTGCATCGATTATCTTTACGTCGAGCAGTGTGGGTCGTCAAGGCCGAGCCTATTGGGGACCTTATGCTTTCTCTAAGTTTGCCACCGAAGGCATGATGCAAGTTCTCGCCCATGAATGCGATGGCACCTCAGTTCGAGTTAACAGCATCAATCCAGGAGCTACCCGCACTGAGATGCGCGCTAAAGCCTACCCTGCAGAGAATCCACTGGATCTCAAAACCGCTGAAGAGATCATGCCGACCTATCTATATTTGATGGGTCAAGATTCTAGTGCCGTCAACGGACAGCAGTTTAACGCACAGTAATCGAATCGCTTATTGAGTTTCTGTCGGTATGATTCGGCAATATTAAAGGGCCTATTTATGGCTCTTTATTATTTTAGATATTCTCAAAATGAAACCCAGAACTTTGTCGATGACATTAAGTACGACAAAGATAGCGCACCGCCAATCTTAGCTTAACTGAATTTTTGCAAAATAAATCATCGTTTTAGCTTTGGCGACTCTGTTTGATTCATCAAGCGAATTTTGCGTATCCAGCTGTGAGTCAGCTAACTCATGGCTGGAGTAATAACTTACCCACAACTCATTTCCATCAATAACAACGCCCGCATAACTAGTATCGCCCTTCGATGGCAGTGTCAGTAGTTCTTGAACCACGCCAGTATCTGGATGAATTTCAACTAAAGCCGTGCGAACTTGCTCATCGTATAAACGCACTACAGCCAACAAACGGGATTGATACATTAACATCACTGGCCCACCAATGCGCTTATCGAGTTCTTGCCATTGCCAATCAGTGAATGGCATTTGACTGCGGCCGAGTAAACCGACAAATTCTGGGCCCCATACGGGATCGCGCCTCAATAGACAAAAGCCGTTTTCTTGATGAAAAACAATGGCAGTTTCGTTGACATAACCTTGATTATTAAACACCTTTAACCAAGTCTCAAACTGCACCCCATCATCACTTTTATACAAGCGAGTATCGCCATCAGGCCCAGCGCGATAACCCACGCCATAGAGTGCATTTTGATGCTCGGTTAAGCGCCATAACCAATAGCCTTTATCAGCGACTTTTAACGCATCCGACCACGCTAGCCCATTGGCTGAGCGCCAAAGATGTGATTGTAAGCCGGACTTATCGTGTAAAGTCCCGCCGCCGAGTAAGAGTAATTCCCCTTGATACTCAATCAGTTTGCCATCGCGTAAATCCGCCTCATCCGAACGGATCAGCGCCACGCTCTGCCAAGTGTCGCCTAAATCCGCTGAGCGTAGAATTCGTAGCGCACCATCGGGTGACACATGGGCAGTCCCTTCACGGAAAACGCAAAACAGTGCCCCCTGAAACGTGATTAAATCGGTAAACGCATTATGGGCAGCGTGTTCCCAAATCCGTTTCACTGAAATTAGCTTCATCCATTCACTCCTCAATCCAACTGAGACTTGTTATAACATAGCTGCAAATAACAGAAAGCAAAAAGGCCGCTTAGCGGCCTTTTTCATTGGGATAAAACAACTTAGCTGCGCTGACGCGATGGCTTAGGTTTTCCCGATCCGGTTACTTTATGCTTACGTACGGCGCGGCGAATTTTAGCACTCTTCACCTGAGCACGGGCTACGCTGTGTTTATCAGCGGCGAGCATAGTACGAGTTTCGGGCTCAAGACCTGCCAGCTTACGCAAGTAGTTAACTTGCTCTACGGGCAATTCAACCCAGCCACCACGAGGCAGTGATTTTGGCAGTTCGACCATACCATAACGAATACGGATCAAACGGCTCACTTGCACTTCTTGGGATTCCCACAAACGGCGCACTTCACGGTTGCGACCTTCGCGTAAACACACATGCCACCACTGGTTCATGCCTTCGCCGCCCGCTGGTTTGATGCTATCAAACTGCGCAGGGCCGTCTTCTAACATGACGCCAGTACGTAAACGTTGCACTGTCGCCTCAGGGATTTCACCAAAGGTACGCACTGCGTATTCGCGGTCGACTTCGTTCGATGGATGCATTAAACGGTTCGCCAACTCACCATCTGACGTAAACAACAATAAGCCTGAGGTGTTAATGTCTAAACGACCAACCGCTACCCAGCGTGAATCACGCACTTTAGGTAAGCGATCGAATACCGTTGGACGGCCTTCAGGATCTTTACGACTACAAATTTCGCCTTCAGGTTTATGATATGCCAGCACACGGCAAATCACATCTTCGGCAGACTTTAACGAAATGGCTCTGCCATCGATACGCACTTTAGCATCAGCTTCAATACGATCCCCAAGGCTAGCAATTTCACCATCAATACTAACTCGGCCTGCAGCAATCCATGCCTCCATCTCACGACGGGAGCCATGGCCTGCACGGGCCAAGACTTTCTGCAATTTTTCACTCATTTAGTATTTTGCTCTTCTGACTGTTCTGGCGTTGATTTCAAACCTGAAAAAACCGCCTGCAATGACTCAGTATCCGACAACGGCGGTAAATCCGCTAAGGTATCTAAGCCAAAATATGCTAAAAATTCTAAGGTAGTGGCATATAACGCGGGTCGCCCCGGTACTTCTTTATGGCCAACTACTTTAATCCAATGTCTATCTGACAAACTTTTTATGATGTGACTACTAATGGCCACACCGCGCACCTGCTCAATATCGCCGCGAGTCACAGGTTGACGATAAGCAATCACCGCCAAGGTTTCTAATGTCGCACGCGAATATTTAGGCGCCTTTTCTTGCCACAGAGGCTGCAAAAAAGGACTCAAGACTTCTAAGGTCTGGAAGCGATAACCTCCAGCGACTTTCACAAGTTGCACACCTCTGTCTTGATAATCCTGCTGCAGCTCATCCAATGCAGCTTTTATTTTGTCTCTAGAAACCGTGAAATCCACCAATACAGTGTCTTTCAACATTTTCGCCGACAAGGGTTTCCCCAATACAAACAAACTCGCTTCAATAAGCTGTTTTAATTGAGTCGGATTTATCTGCATCAATTAATAGGCCTTAACGTAAATAGTTGAAAACGGCTCTGTTTGGTACAATTCGACCAATAATTCTTTGACTAATTCCATCAAAGCTAAGAAGGTGACTACCACGCCGGCACGGCCTTCTTCTAGGGTAAATAAACGTTCAAATGCCGTAAAATCTTCCGAGTTCAACATGGCTAAAATCTGGCTCATGCGCTCACGGGTCGATAACTGTTCACGCTTAACATGATGATCTTCATAGGCATCGATACGTTTGAGTACATCACCAAAGGCGCGGGCAATTTCAAACAACGAAACTTCTGGCGGGATCATTAACGGCTTAATGTCGGGTGCTGCCACTGCTTTGGCTTGAAATACATCCCGCTCGAGCCGCGGTAAATCATCGAGTTTTTGCGACGCTTCTTTAATCACTTCATAGGCTTTCAACTGACGGATCAATTGCGCCCGAGGATCTTCCTCAACCTCATCTTCGGCCACCATACGCGGCAGCAGCAAACGGGATTTAATCTCGGCAAGCGTTGCCGCCATCACTAAGTAATCAGCGGCAAGTTCGATTCTAGCCTGAGTCAGCAACGTAATATATTCTAAATACTGCGCGGTGATTTGCTGAATGGGTAAATCGACAACGTCTAATTTTTGCTTACGGATCAAATATAAAAGTAAATCCAATGGCCCTTCAAAGGACTCGAGGAATACTTCTAATGCCTCAGGCGGAATAAACAAATCCAGCGGCATTTCGGTCATTGCCTGACCACGAATAACGGCTAAGGGTAAACTTTGTTGCGTGCCCTGCATCCGCTATCTTGCTCCGTTAACACTGCGCTATCCAACCTAGGCTAACGCCAAACGCGCGATTATACCTGTAAATCTACGGCGATAAAACTGCCAAATGTTGACTACCACTATCCGAATCACTTACCCGCATCCATTAGCGATAAATCTAATGCGGCAGATTTAGAGGAACGGCGTGATATCACCCGCGCCTTCACGTAAAATCTCGGCGCCATCTTCAGACATATCAATCACAGTCGTTGGCTTTTCGCCTAAATAACCACCGTGGATAATCACATCCACTTGATGCTCGAGCAAATCACGAATTTGTTCAGGATCAGACTCGGCAAATTCTGCATTCGGCATCACTAAACTGGTCGACATCAGCGGCGCATCTAAGGCTTCAAGTAACGCCAGTGCGATCACATTGTCGGGCACACGAATACCTATGGTCTTTTTCTTGTCATTTTGTAAGCGACGCGGTACTTCTTTAGTCGCTTTGAAAATGAACGTATAAGGCCCAGGCGTGCAACTTTTTAGGATGCGATACGCCTGATTATCCACTTTAGCGTAAGTCGCAAGTTCGGATAAATCACGGCACATCAAGGAAAAGTTATGATCGTTCTCAATTTGACGAATTCTCGCCATCCGCGTCATAGCGTCTTTCTCACCAATCAAGCAGCCTAAGGCATAGCCCGAATCGGTGGGATAAACAATCACACCGCCGCTTTTCAATACGGCGACCGCCTGACTAATAAGCCGCGTTTGCGGATTTACTTCATGTACATAAAAAAACTGACTCATGGTCGTTCCATCCAAGATTCCGATTGCCAGACCCAATCAATACCTTGGGGCTGATACAGATTTTTACCTAATTCTATCCAACTGCTCGGAAAGTGAAAATCACTCCCTATCGATGCGAGCAACTGGTTTTGGACACTCAGCGCCACAAGATTGGCCCTGTCGTCTAACGTTTGCTGGCCAAGCACCACTTCCATGGCATCTCCACCCGCTTCTTTAAATTCACGCACTAAGCGCTTAAGCCACTTAGCCGATAACTTATAACCACTGGGATGCGCCAACACGGCTAATCCACCTGCGTTATGGATGATATCAATGGCACTGGCCATATCACCCCAATTATTAGGCACATAACCGGTTTTACCGCGTGCAAGGTAGCGTTTAAAGACGCTGGGCATATCCACAGCATGACCATTTTCAGCCATCCAGCGAGCGTAATGTCCACGGCTCAATGCCGCATCACCCGCCAACGCCTTAGCACCTTCGTAGGCACCTTCAATGCCGGCTTTAGCTAATCTATGGCCAATTTCTTGAGCACGTAATTCACGTAATTCACGCTGGTTTTCTAAAAATGCTAATAACGCTGGATTATCAGCATCGAAGTTAAGCGCCACTATGTGGATATCGTAACTGTTCCAGCGAGTAGAGATTTCCACGCCAGAAATCAATTTCAATGGAGTAGCTTGAGCCTGATTAAAGGCACGGGCTTCAGGTAAACCAGCCACTGTGTCGTGATCGGTAATGGCAAATAACTGCACACCCTTTTCAAGGGCTCTTGCCACCAATTCAGACGGCGTTAACTGACCATCGGACGCGGTCGTGTGGCTATGTAGATCAGCCAATATGCTTTGAGTATTCATGGCGCTATTGTACGCGAACTTGTTAACAAATGCGCTGCTATCTCGTATTTTGTGGCTGAGTAACATCAATTTTATGCATCATTGCAGCGAATAAATCGCAGAAAGTGAAAAATATTCAATTGACATTCAGCTCCAGCTAAGGTTTTCTATACACCAATTGACTGAATTAGCGAGACCCTTTTGAATGACACACATTAACGCTTCATTAAACATCATTTGGTGGTGGCACTTCCCAACGTAGCGGGTGGTGTGAAGCTCTGTGCTCATTTGAAAGTGACCAGAATCAACAAGAAGCCCGCAGAAATGCGGGCTTTTTTGTTAGGTGCGAAAAATGTCGGCAGACTCGGGTAAAAAAATTAAGAAAGCGAGATAACTCATGATGTTAAAGACATTTTATAAGGTAGCTGGAATATGAACATGCCCAAACAGACATTCGCACGCTCAAGCACACTCAAGGCGGCATTAACCTACCACAGCGATCCACTACGCTTATATCAGCACATCACACAAGATGCGCCCCATACTATGTTGCTCGAATCGGCCGAAATCGACAGTAAAGATCACTTAAAAAGCATGGTGATGACCCATGCCGCCATGATGATCCGCTGTGACGGTTATCAGCTGACCTTCACCGCACTGACCGACAATGGCGCGAGCTTACTTGCTCCCATCGCGCTCTTTTTCAGTACTGCTGTCAATGTGGCCCGAGATAACTTGACCTTAGTGGTGACATTGCAAAAAGACACTCAGCTGCAGGATGAAGATGCACGCTTAAAATCGACCTCGCCACTCGATGGTCTGCGGATGTTTATCCAGCAGATTGATTGTGGCGCTCATACTGGCAGCCAGACTAAACCCGCATTTGAGGATCTGTTTTTAGGTGGCGTGCTGGCATACGACTTGATTGATACCGTCGAACCGCTGCCAGCCGTACCGAACCGCGATAACGATTGCCCTGATTACTTATTTTACCTCGCTGAAACCTTAATCCTTATTGACCATAAACTGAAACAAGCTGACATCATTACCCATAATTTTAGTGGCGATTCCGACCAGTATGCCGCCATTACCGCAGCGCTAAGCGAGCGAGTTCAGCAGTTAAGCACACAATGTAAAACTCTGGGTAATTCACCTGCTGATATACCGACACTGGTCGCCATCGACGCAACTGAGCAAGTCAATATTTCCGATGAGGTGTTTAAACAAACCATTATCGATTTGAAAGAACACATTATTGCGGGCGATATTTTCCAAGTAGTGCCATCCCGTAGCTTTAGTTTGCCTTGCCCGAATACTTTAGGGGCTTATCGTGCCCTGCGCCTGACTAACCCTAGCCCTTATATGTTTTATTTCAGAGGCCAAGATTTCACGCTTTTTGGTGCCTCACCAGAAAGTGCGCTCAAATTTGATGCCAGCAGTAATCAGGTAGAAGTCTACCCGATTGCAGGCACCCGCAAACGCGGTAAAACCGCCACGGGCGAGATTGATTTTGACTTAGACAGCCGTATTGAACTTGAACTGCGTTTAGATAAAAAAGAACTGTCGGAACACTTAATGCTGGTCGATTTAGCTCGCAACGATATCGCACGCATCAGCCAAAGCGGCAGCCGCAAAGTCGCCGAACTATTAAAAGTTGACCGTTATTCCCACGTGATGCACCTCGTCAGCCGTGTAACGGGTCAACTGCGCCAAGATTTAGATGCCCTGCATGCTTATCAGGCCTGTATGAATATGGGCACATTAGTGGGCGCACCAAAAGTACGTGCATCACAACTGGTACGCCAAGCAGAAAAAGCCCGTCGCGGCAGCTATGGCGGCGCTGTGGGTTACCTTAATGCCCTTGGAGACATGGACACTTGCATCGTGATCCGCTCCGCCTTTGTTAAAAATGGTACCGCCTTTATTCAAGCGGGCGCTGGCGTGGTATTTGATTCTGATCCCCAAAGCGAGGCTGATGAAACCCGTCAAAAAGCCCAAGCCGTGATTTCGGCCATCAAAATGGGCGCTGGACTGCTAGTAACTGAATCACCAGTGAATGAATCGTCAGCCCAATCCACTTCAGCACAATCCTCTTCAGCACAATCCTCTTCAGCACAATATAAATAGGAGCCAAACATGAAACTCTATCTACTCGATAACTTTGACTCCTTTACCTATAACTTAGTGGATCAATTTCGCAGCCTTGGCTGTGAAGTGGTGATTTACC
This sequence comes from Shewanella sp. SM32, assembly GCF_025654235.1. Taxonomy (NCBI): domain Bacteria; kingdom Pseudomonadati; phylum Pseudomonadota; class Gammaproteobacteria; order Alteromonadales; family Shewanellaceae; genus Shewanella; species Shewanella sp. SM32. Next base: position 68,170 of record NZ_JAKKRO010000002.1, read on the forward strand.
GCAACGATGTTGCCGCCGATTATATCGCTGAAAAACTGCTTAACGAACAAGAGCCTGCAGCCCTCGTGTTATCACCAGGACCAGGTGCACCCCATGAGGCAGGTTCTATGATGGCACTTATCGCCAAAGTTGCGGGTAAGGTGCCTATGCTGGGTATCTGCCTTGGGCATCAAGCCATGGTGGAATATTACGGCGGCACAGTGGCACGCGCACCTTTTGTGGTACACGGCAAGGCAAGCCCGACTTTCCATGACGGTACTGGCGTATTTGCCAGTTTGCCCTCTCCCCTGCCCGTTGCCCGCTATCACAGTCTCGTCGCCACTCAAGTGCCGGATTGCCTGCAAGTGATCGCAACCACTGAAGATATGCCTATGGCGATTTTGCACCCTGAGCATAAAGCCGTTGGGTTTCAGTTCCACCCAGAATCAATTCTGACGACGTTGGGCAGCACACTGCTCATTCAAACCTTGGCATTTCTGACCCAAGACATGACAGTAGGAGTAAATGCATGAGTACAAACAATATTCAGCCTTTACTCGACCTTTTATACCAAGGTAAGAGTTTAAGTCGCGAGCACACCTTTGAGATTTTTAGCGCGTTAATTCGCGGTGAAATGAGTGAAGCCACTATGGCTGGCATGTTAGTCGCGCTCAAGATGCGCGGCGAAACCATTGATGAAATCAGCGGCGCCGCCGATGCGATGCGCGCCGCCGCCAAGACGTTTCCCTACTCGAATGGCGATAACCTTAGCAATGGCATCGTTGACATAGTTGGCACCGGTGGCGATGGCTTTAATACCATTAATATTTCCACCACTGCGGCCTTTGTTGCCGCGGCGGCGGGCGCCAAGGTCGCCAAACACGGCAATCGTAGCGTGTCGAGTAAATCGGGTTCATCGGATCTTTTGGCGCAGTTTGGTATCGACTTAACGATGTCACCAGACACCGCCAGTCATTGCCTCGACGCATTGAACCTGTGCTTTTTATTTGCGCCCCACTACCACGGCGGAGTAAAGCATGCAGGGCCGGTCAGGCAAGCACTGAAAACGCGCACTTTATTCAATGTGTTAGGGCCACTAATTAATCCCGCCCGCCCCGAATTTATGTTACTTGGCGTTTATAGCCCTGAGTTAGTCTTACCGATAGCGAAAGTATTAAAGGCGCTTGGCACAAAACGCGCTATGGTAGTGCACGGCAGTGGTTTAGATGAAGTCGCGCTGCACGGCAACACCCAAGTGGCCGAATTAAAAGACGGCGACATCATAGAGTATCAACTCACGCCCGCCGATTTAGGTGTGCCTTTAGCACAAATCAGTGACTTAGAAGGCGGCGAACCCGCGCAGAATGCCTTGATCACCGAGGCAATTTTAAAAGGTTGTGGCACAGATGCGCATGCCAATGCAGTCGCCATCAATGCCGGTTGTGCTTTATATGTGTGTGGAATTGCAGATTCAGTGAAAACGGGAACCTTACTTGCGCTCAGTACCATACAAAGCGGTAAAGCCTTTGAATTGTTAAGCCAATTAGCTAAAGTCAGCAGTGAAACAAAGGAATAAGTGGCAATGACTCAAGAACTGATAACAAATAGCCAAGATATGAGAACTCAGCCACAGGCAGAAACAAACCCTATGCCAAAAAGTAATGTGTTAACCCGTATAGTCGATACCAAAGCGGCCCATATTGCCGCCCTGAAGCTGCGTTTCCCCGAGGCAAGCTTGTCGCCAAAAATCTCTGACCGCAGTTTATTTGCCGCACTCAAGGCGCCCAAGGCGGGTTACATTTTAGAATGTAAAAAAGCCAGCCCCTCTAAAGGGCTTATCCGCGATGTTTTTGATGTAGAAGCCATTGCCGATATTTACGGAAAATATGCGGCGGGCATTTCAGTATTAACCGACGAGCAGTTTTTCCAAGGGGATATGGACTATATCCCTAAGGTACGCGCTCGGGTGAACCTACCTATTCTGTGCAAAGATTTTTTTGTCGATGAATACCAAATTAAACTCGCCGCCCACCAAGGCGCCGATGCCATTCTGTTAATGCTGTCCGTACTCGATGATGCACAATATCACCGCCTAGCGAAAGAAGCCGCTAAGTATCAACTCGATGTGCTGACTGAAGTCAGTAACGAAGAAGAACTTAAACGCGCCATCGCATTAGATGCGCCGATTATTGGGATCAATAACCGTAACTTAAGGGATTTAAGTACCGATCTCGCCACCACAGAAACGCTAGCGCCACACATTGGCAGCGACCGCGTGGTGATCAGCGAATCAGGCATCTACAACAATGAGCAAGTACGCCGCCTGAGTCCACTGGTTGATGGTTTCCTCGTCGGTAGTTCGATAATGGCCGAGGCTGATATCGACTTAGCCTGCCGTAAATTGATCTTCGGTCACAATAAAGTCTGCGGCCTCACCCGCATGGAAGATATTCGCGCCGCAGCAACGGCAGGCGCCGTCTACGCCGGGCTGATTTTTGCAGAAAAATCCCCGCGCGCGTTAACCCTTAACGCCGCTGAACAATTGCTCAGGGAATATCGCGCATCCGCGGCTCCCGCCATTGAATTCGTCGGTGTGTTTGTTAATGCCGCGCCAAGCACCATTACGGATACCGCAGCCAGTTTGCAGTTATCTGCCGTACAGCTGCATGGCACTGAAACTGAACTTGAAATCGCACAACTCGCAGAGCGACTTGAGCAAGCGGGACTCACTACTCAAATTTGGAAAGCCGTCAGCGTCGATGCGCAAACGGGTGAGCTTGGTAACTTACCTCAGGGAGCATCGCGATATCTCTTTGATAGTAAAACGGCAGACCAATTTGGCGGCTCGGGCCAAGCCTTTAATTGGCAAAGCATTGATGCGAAATCCCTCTGCCCACAAAAAGCCCATGCCATGTTGGCGGGCGGACTCAACGCCGACAATGCGGCCAGTGCCAATGCCCAAGGATTTTACGGTTTAGATTTTAATTCTGGCCTAGAAACCGCCGCAGGAATTAAATCGGCGCAACTGATCCAAACGGCTTTTACCCATTTACGTCTCTAGCCTATCGCGCTAAGCAAGAAGCCCTAGATGCAGTTGGTGCTCGACAAGCGTGATGCTCGACAAAAATATGAACCTATTAATGCCAGTGGCCAAATAGATAACGATACGGTTAACCCCAAGATGCTGTTAGCACCATCAAGCCACTGACAAACTGATTGATAAGATAAGGAAAAAGGTATGTCAAAGTTAAAGCTTAACCCTTATTTCGGCGAATACGGCGGCATGTATGTGCCACAGATTTTAGTGCCAGCCCTTAAGCAATTAGAAACTGCCTTTGTGGAAGCACAGGAAGATGAAGACTTTAAAGCCGAGTTTACCGATTTATTGAAAAACTATGCGGGTCGCCCAACAGCACTCACCTTAACTCGCAATTTAAGCCCAAATCCTATGGTGAAAATCTACCTTAAACGGGAAGATTTACTCCACGGCGGCGCCCATAAAACCAACCAAGTGTTAGGCCAAGCCCTCCTTGCTAAGCGCATGGGTAAAAAGGAAATTATTGCTGAAACCGGCGCAGGACAACACGGTGTTGCCACCGCCCTTGCCTGCGCGCTGTTAGGCTTAAAATGTAAAGTCTATATGGGTGCCAAAGACGTTGCGCGCCAATCACCTAACGTATTTAGAATGCGTTTGATGGGTGCGGAAGTGATCCCTGTCACCTCAGGTTCTGCCACCCTAAAAGATGCCTGTAACGAGGCGATGCGCGACTGGTCTGGCAGCTACGAAAAGGCCCACTATCTTCTGGGCACCGCTGCGGGGCCACATCCGTTCCCAACCATAGTGCGTGAATTCCAACGCATTATTGGCGAAGAAACCAAGAAACAAATGCTGGAACGTGAAGGTCGCCTGCCCGATGCCGTTATCGCTTGTGTTGGCGGCGGTTCCAACGCTATCGGTATGTTTGCTGACTTTATCGACGAGCCAAGTGTCGAACTGATTGGCGTCGAACCTGCGGGTAAAGGCATAGACACGCCAATGCACGGTGCGCCGCTTAAACACGGTAAGACTGGTATTTTCTTCGGCATGAAAGCGCCTTTGATGCAAGACAGCGAAGGGCAAATCGAAGAATCTTACTCGATTTCAGCCGGATTAGACTTCCCCTCCGTTGGCCCGCAGCACGCGCATCTTAATGCCACAGGCCGCGCTCGTTATGAATCGGCTACCGATGATGAAGCCTTAGAAGCCTTCCAACAACTGGCGCGCTGTGAAGGTATTATCCCCGCATTGGAATCGGCGCATGCTATCGCCTATGCCGTCAAAATGGCGCGCGAGTGCACCAAAGAAACCATTTTAGTGGTCAATCTTTCCGGTCGTGGCGACAAAGATATTTTCACCGTTTCTGACATTTTGAATGGTAAAGAGGTATAACGAACATGAGTGATACATTGACTAACCCAGGCCTTTACCAAGCGGCCCGTTACCAAGCCACCTTTGCCAAACTCAACGCCGAAGGCCGTGGCGCTTTTGTCCCCTTCGTCACCCTTGGCGATCCTAGCCCTGAGTTATCGCTGAAAATTATCGATACCTTAGTGCAAAACGGTGCCGATGCCTTAGAACTGGGCTTTCCGTTTTCCGATCCCTTGGCCGATGGCCCAGTGATCCAAGGCGCTAACCTGCGTTCTTTAGCCGCAGGCACGACTCCAACGGCGTGTTTTGAATTACTGGCGCAAGTGCGTGCTAAATATCCTGAACTTCCAATCGGTTTGCTGCTGTATGCGAACTTGGTGTTTGCTAACGGCATAGATGCGTTTTACGCCAAAGCGCAGCAAGCGGGTGTGGATTCAGTACTTATCGCCGATGTGCCAGTGGAAGAATCAGCGCCCTTTAGCGAAGCCGCTAAAGCCCATGGTATTGCGCCGATTTTTATCGCGCCGCCCAATGCCGACAGTGAAACCCTTGAGCAAGTGAGTAAAAGTGGTGAAGGTTACACCTATCTCTTATCCCGCGCGGGAGTCACAGGCACAGACACGAAAGCTGGCGTGCCGGTAGAGGAAATTTTATCTAAATTAAAAGCCTTTAACGCCCCACCACCGCTCCTCGGTTTTGGTATTGCCGAGCCTTCACAGGTAAGCGCCGCCATCAAAGCGGGCGCTGCGGGGGCGATTTCTGGCTCTGCCGTAGTAAAAATCATCGAAACCCACCAGCACGATGAAGTTAAGCTACTTGCAACGCTTGGGGAATTTACTCGCGCAATGAAGGCTGCAACCTAAGCGAGTCTTGATTTAAATAATCCAATATAAATCAAGAATTCAATTACAAATAAAATAAGTGAGGTAGACTCGTCGCCTCGCTTATTTTGTTTGTATTTACCAAGCTCTATGTTTACTCAGCCTTTATCTCCCTCAAACACAATCTATCAAGACAATACTGACACTCACGCAGTACTACACTGACAGCGTATTTATTTAGTCACAGTTCCTCGATAGAATGCCCTATCGAAGAAAAACGGACTTTTTATGCAGTATCGGATCTATATTCTCGAATTAACGCCTTGGGGCTGTGGTTTTGAAGGTGAAGTTGCAGGTAAATGCGATAATGGTGCACCAATTTGGTTTTACTACCAAGGTAGCGATCAGCAGGCCGAAATTCGCTTTCCGGTTAACCAATGGGTCACAGTTGAATTGCTTGGCCGATTAGCAAGTGCAAGTCTTCAAGCTGATATGATTAAACAAACTCCACACCAGCATCTAAAATTCCCGTTGCATAACTGTCACTTTGAAGCTTCAGGACAAATCATCGACATCAGCCAAACACCCGAAGATACAATTTACCTGTTGCAATCAAACCTACCGCTCCCCTTTGATAATGAACTTGGGAAATCCCCTATCTCGCTAGGCCATTGGGTTAATGTAACAGGCGAGCTTTGGGTAACAAATTGGATGAATTGAGTCGATAAAAAAAGGTATAGTGCTAGCCTGTAACAAATCATTCGCCTGATACATATCCATTAGAGGATCCGATGACCATTTCTAAATCTTTACCCGATAACAAACCTCGTACTTTTTTGGGAACACCCAAATTACCGGCCAAGTATGCCACTGTGGTGATGCCATTTTTTCTCTCTATTCTCATGAGTTGTATCGTTTCTGGGATCAGCACTTTCAATGGCGTTGGCGCTTCACCGCAATTTCTCGAACTCTGGCTCGGCGCTTGGCTGATCTCATGGGTTGTCGCCTTTCCGACACTGCTGATGGTGTTACCTTTGGTGCGTAAAATCACAGCTCATTTTGTCGATTTACGCTAGTTTTACGACTTAATCTTCCGATTTAACTGTTTTATTTCAAAGCCGTTTTAGGACGGCTTTATATTGAACTCCTTCTCTATATGCGTACAGCGGCTAAAAATCACATCGATAATTGTTCGATCTGTTACCCTGCCAACATTCACTTAAACTAAAACAGTACGACCTACACCATACCAATCGTATTAAATCAAAGCGCTCATTGAGCCCCCAGTCCACGCTTTACAATGGATTTACACTGACCGTTTAGCGGCACCTATGTTTATTGTATAAGGATGACATGACCCCCACCTAAATCAATTTCCCTCTGCTCTCGAACCAACTCAAGCATTAATGTAAACCACTGTATTTATATCTTTTATAAAAATAGAGCTCGTAAAACCCTAAATGATATATCCCCAAAACGCTGCCTAATTATCCCCCCTTTATCACTTACTTATTTGTACCATTAACCGTATCCGCCCCCCTTATTTATCAGTTAAAAGTATTAACCTATAGCCCTGCCCAAATGAGAATGGTTTGCATTTGAATATTTTCACATGCTAATTTACCTACCGTTGTCGGGACAGAGACAGCAGGAAATGGCCTAAGGACTAAGCTAAAAATAGCGAGTTGATCAACGCAAGATAAATAGCCAAACAGTCTATTTTGATAACCGCATTCACTTTGGTTTGCGTCCTTAGGTAACTGATTACTGGATCGGCAACGCGCAGTAGCATGTTGCCAAGGAGGCGTAAGTGAGTACACAGCAAAGGGAAATGGATCGCGAAATCTTTGATCTACTTGGCATAGGCATTGGCCCATTCAATCTTGGCCTCGCCGCCTTATCAGAACCTATTGACGGCTTTAACTGCTTATTTTTAGATGCTAAAACCAGTTTTGACTGGCATCCAGGCATGCTACTCAAATCCTCAAGATTGCAAACACCCTTTATGTCGGATCTGGTGACTATGGCCGATCCCACCAACCGCTACAGTTACCTTAATTTTGCCAAGCAAACGGGCAGGCTTTATCCCTTTTATATTCGTGAGAATTTCTTTTTACCTCGCCACGAATACAACTTGTATTGCCAATGGGTGAGCCAACAACTCAGCAACCTTAAATTTGGTTTTAAGGTCACTCAAGTGGATTACAACGCAGGTGAAAGTATTTATCGAGTTACAGGTTTTGATAGGCGCAGTGGTAAAACCCATACCTATCAATGCCGAAAGCTAGTGCTAGGCACTGGTACTGAACCTTATCTACCAAAGGATTGCCCAATCCAAGATGCACGGGTCATGCATACCGCCAGTTATATGCAGCAAAAAACCTACCTGCAGAGTCAGAGTGCCATCACAGTAATTGGTAGTGGCCAGAGTGCGGCGGAAGTGTTTTACGATCTACTGCAAGAGATTGATACCTATGGTTATCAACTCAATTGGATGACACGATCAGCGCGTTTTTATCCCTTGGAATATACCAAGCTTACTTTAGAGATGACCTCGCCAGATTATGTCGATTACTTCCACGAATTGACCCCTAATCAAAGATGCTCACTGATCGCCAGCCAGAAACAGCTCTACAAAGGGATAAATTCTGAGCTGATAAACGACATTTACGATTTGTTATATCAAAAGCGCCTATTGGCCGATTTTCAATGCCGACTGATGACGAATGCGGCGCTGACTCATATCGAGCCCCAAGCCAATATGCTCAAGTTGCATTTCCACCACAATGAAAAAAATCACACCTTTGAGCAAGAAACGGGCGCCGTCATTTTAGGCACAGGTTACCACTATCGTTTACCCGAGTTTATCAGTGGTATTAAACAACAAGTCGAATTCGATGACGCCGGACAACTTAGCGTGCAGCGTGATTACAGCATAGATATTCGAGGGGATATTTTTGTCCAGAATGTCGGTTTGCATACCCATGGAATAAGCTCTCCAGATCTGGGTATGGGCTGTTATCGCAACGGCACCATCTTAAAAGCCGTGCTCGGTTATGCGCCCTACCACATTGAGGAACATATCGCGTTTCAAACCTTCGATCCGGCCAAACTTGCTAGTCATCAGCCCTGCGGCGCCAATGCAATTAACACGCTGGATCTTAATCCAAGACATTTTCCTAAGGCGCCGCACAGAAAAACTCAAGTTGATGCGCCACAAACTATCCCTCCAACCAAGATTCCAAGTTCTGGCGCAAGTTCAACCGTGAGTTCAGGCGCGGGAACCAATATGCCGGTCTTAATGGCGCCGAACCAGGAGGCATAATAATGGCAAGCCAATTTAGCAACCATTGTTTAACGCAACTATGTTTAACGCAACTATCCGCTATTTCGAGCATTAATGGTTTTCAGTTCAGAGCGTTAGACCTTACACAAGACATTCCAACACTACAGTCTTGGTTTAACCAAGATTACGCCAAGTTTTGGGGTATGCAGGGCTTGAACCTTGATGCCATAAAAAATCTGTTAGCAACAACAGAACACAAGTTTGCCTTGATAGGTGAATGGCAGGCCAAAGCGCTATTTATGGTGGAACTCTACGATCCCGTCCACGATGAAGTCGGTCAGCACTATCGTGTTGCGCCGGGTGATTGTGGTATGCATCTGATTATCGCGCCGCCAGATGGCAAACCCGTCAGCGGCTTATCCTTGAAGGTGATGGATGCGATAGCGCAGCTCGTGCTTGAAAAACTAGCCTTTAATCGCCTCGTGGTTGAACCCGATCAACTCAATAGCAAAATTCATCGCTTAAATAGCCTGATAGGCATTCGCTATGAAAAAGCGATTCAATTAAGCACTAAAGCTGCTTTCCTCGGATTTTGCACTGCGGCCCAGCGCCTTCGACCATCGAGCACGCCCTCTTTGACGAGTCTAGCCCAAACAACCTCAGCCCTGCCAAGCTCAGATCAGTCAATGCCTGCTCTGCCAAACTTAGCAGAACAATACTTAGCAAGCCCAACCCTAGCAAAGTCAAGCTCGCTCACAGCACCAGTAGCCTCTCCCATAACATTATCGACTCTTCAGGTGAATTAGATGAACTTACCCACAAAAGCCTTATTAATGAACCCATTGCCAACGCAAGATCATCATGACCAAGCAGTACATGCTCAGCAAAGCTCGGCGCTATCGACAACATCAGCTTCTATGCCGGAGCATTTGACTCCCGCCTATTGGCAAGCGGCTAATCGTCATTTAGTGAAGAAAATCCTCTGCGAATTCACCCACGAGAAGCTCATTACGCCGACCCTATACGGGCAAAAAGCGGGGCTCAATCACTATGAACTCAGGCTCAAAGACAGCACTTATTATTTTAGTGCACGGCACTATCAGCTAGATCATCTTGCGATTGATGCCGATACCATCCGCGTTTCACTTGCAGGACAAGAGCAAATCCTCGATGCGATGTCGCTGATCATTTCCCTTAAAAATGACTTAGGGATCAGCGAAACCTTACTACCAACCTATTTAGAAGAAATCACCAGCACTCTTTACAGCAAGGCATACAAGTTAGCGCATCAGGCGATTCCCGCAGCCACACTGGCGCGAGCCGATTATCAGAGCATAGAAGCGGGTATGACAGAAGGTCATCCGGTGTTTATCGCCAATAATGGCCGGATTGGTTTTGATATGCAGGATTACCGTCAATTTGCCCCAGAAAGCGCGATGCCGATGCAGTTAGTCTGGCTTGGAGTTCGCAAAAACAAAACCACGTTTGCCGCCCTCGAAAACTTGAGTCACGACGCATTATTAAAGAAGGAGCTTGGCCAGCAGTTCGATGATTTTCAGCAGCATCTTAAAACCCAGCAGCATGATCCACAGGACTTCTACTTTATGCCTGTGCATCCTTGGCAGTGGCGCGAAAAAATCGCCCGCGTCTTTGCCGGCGACATAGCCCGCGGCGATCTGGTTTATCTTGGTGAAGGCAATGAGCAATATCAAGTGCAGCAATCGATACGCACTTTCTTCAATCTTGCATCACCGCAAAAGTGCTATGTCAAAACCGCGCTTTCTATCCTAAATATGGGCTTTATGCGTGGTCTATCGCCTCTTTACATGAGCTGCACACCGCAAATTAATGCGTGGGTTGCAAACTTGGTTGAAAACGATCCTTACTTTGCCCAACAAGGCTTTGTGATCCTTAAGGAAATTGCCGCCATAGGTTACCACCACCATTATTACGAGCAGGCGCTCACCCAAGATAGCGCCTACAAAAAAATGCTCTCTGCCCTGTGGCGCGAAAGCCCACTGCCACACATTGAGCCTAAACAAAATCTGATGACCATGGCTGCGCTACTGCATACGGATCATGAAGATAAGGCCCTTATTGCAGCCTTGATAGCCGCCTCAGGCTTACCAGCAAAGGATTGGGTCAGTCGCTACTTAAACCTGTATTTATCGCCGCTGTTACATGCCTTTTTTGCCTACGATCTGGTCTTTATGCCGCACGGGGAAAACCTGATCTTAGTGCTCGATGAATACGTGCCAGTCAAGATTTTAATGAAAGACATAGGCGAAGAAGTCGCGGTACTCAATGGCGCGAAGCCGCTACCTGATGATGTAAAACGCCTTGCGGTGAGCCTTGAAGAAGAGATGAAGCTTAACTACATCTTACTGGATATTTTTGACTGTATTTTCCGCTATTTAGCACCGCTGCTCGATGAGCAAACCAGTGTCAGTGAAAGCCAATTCTGGGAGTTAGTGGCGGACAATGTACGTGATTACCAAGCCCAGCATCCACATTTGGCCGACAAGTTTGCCCAATACGATCTGTTTAAGGACAGCTTTGTACGCACGTGCCTCAATCGTATCCAATTGAATAATAACCAACAAATGATAGACCTCGCCGACAGGGAGAAAAACCTGCGTTTCGCCGGCGGCATCGACAATCCCTTGGCGGCCTTTAGACAAAGCCATGCCTTTAAGCGCCCTATGCTTAGCAACGCTGAGCAAAGGACACGTTAACACACCACAAAGTGGATAACCTCGAAACTTTAGCATGGGCCAATGTTGGCCCAGCTTGTTTAACCCCCAACCTAAACGGAATTAAAGATCAACATTATGAAGACTTTTCCCCTCTCCAGCATCGCACTCGTCTGTCGGCAAGCCCTCGTTAACCCGAAGCTATTGCTGTGCTCAGCCATGTTAGCTACGGTTCCCCATGCCACAGCTGACACTGTCGATGCGGATAGTAAGACTAAAAAGCACCAGAAAGAAATTGAAGTCATCAATGTCATTGGCGCTAAGGACTTACACGACAACCGTTATAAAACCCAAGCGATGAACACGGCAACTGGGCTCGATTTATCCTATCTAGAAACACCGCAGTCGGTCACGTCTATCACCCGCCAAATGATGAATGATCAACAGCTTAATAGCGTGATTGATGCCATGACCAGCGTCGCGGGGATCAATGCCCGCCCAATGGATAACGACAGATACAGTATTAGTGCCCGCGGCATTGCCGTGAGCAGCATTTTGTACGATGGCGTGCCAACCACCTACGATACTCGCTTCAACTATGGGGATAATCTGATCGACACCGCCATCTACGAGCGAGTAGAAGTGGTACGCGGCGCGACTGGCCTCATGACGGGAGCCGGTAATCCCTCGGCGGCCATTAACCTTATCCGTAAACGCCCGACTCAAGAGTTTATGGGCAACACCTCGTTAAGTGTGGGCTCATGGAATAATGTGCGCGGTATGGTCGATGTTTCCAGCGGCTTAAATGACTCGGGTTCTGTGCGCGGTCGCGTGGTGGCCGCCTATCAGGATAAAGATTCATTCCAAGACAGGTACGAGCAGCAGCGCACTACGCTATACGGCATAGTCGAAACCGATATTGGCGATAGCACCTTATTCACCCTTGGTGTCGATTACCAAAATGCTACGCCGAGCGGCACTATGTCGGGCGGTTTACCGCTATTTTACAGCGATGGCAGTCGCACTAATTATGATCGTGCCACTTCAACGGCGCCCGATTGGGGCTCGGCGCATACCCAAGGCCTCAACACTTTTGCGAGTCTCGAACACAGATTAGACAACGGTTGGAACCTAAAAGGGACTTACACCTACGGCGATAACTCATTGGAGTTCGATGTACTATGGGCCACGGGATATCCTGATCCTGTAACCAATATCGGCGCCACTGCAGGCTCTATCGCCTATGTCGACGGCAGCCGCACCCAACACAATGTGGATTTGCGCGCCGAAGGACAATACCAACTCTTTGGATTAGAACATCAATTGATGTTTGGCTGGAATGGCCAACGCCAAGAGTTCGCCAATCCCTACTATTATCCCACTGCGGCAGTACCGCCTTTGGGGGATTTTCGCGATCCGAACTTCCAATATCCAAAACCTCAATGGAAGGAAACTTATACCACGGGTTCATTTGGCGAAACCAAACAGAGTGCAGCCTATGTAGCAACTCAGCTTAATCTCAGCGACGCGTTAGCTGTCCTCGTCGGATTACGCCTCAATGAGTGGGAAACCGACCAAGATAATTTTGGCAGCCGTTACGATTTCAACATCAGCAACGAACTCACCACTTACTTCGGCCTCACCTACGCCCTGACCGAGCAATATTCGCTCTATGCCAGTTATACGGATATTTTTGCACCGCAAACTAAGCAAAGAATCGATAAAAGCTACCTAGATCCAGTCAAAGGGAAAAACTACGAAGGCGGGATTAAGGCGAGCCTGTTCGATGAGGCTTTAGATATGTCGCTGTCGGTGTTTGAGATCAGGCAAGACAATGTCGGAGTCAGCACTGGCGATGTGATCCCAGGAACAACAACGCAAGTGTATGAAGGCGTAAACGGTACAAAAACACAGGGATTCGAATTTGAATCGACGGGTAAAATCACTGATGACTGGAATCTTTACTTAGGTTACACCCAGTTCACTAGCGAAGATCCTGAAGGCAAACGTATCAGTACCACTTCACCACGCCAGCAATTAAAACTCTTCACCACTTATACCTTTGGCGGTGATTGGCATAAATTGCAAATAGGTGCGGGGGTTAACTGGCAGAGCCGCGTCTACCAAACAGTTAATTCGCCACTTGGCAAAGTCGAAGTCGAGCAAGGCTCTTACGCGCTAGCGAGTCTAATGGCGAGTTACGCCTTCACCGAGCAACTTAAGCTCAGCGCAAACCTGCACAACGCCTTAGATAAAAGCTACTACAGCCAAGTCGGTCAATACAGCCAATTCCAATACGGTACGCCGCGAAGTGCCAGCTTAACCTTAGACTATCGCTTCTAAGTCAGATTTATATTGAGATCGTTCGAAAAACCTTGTGAGCCCAAATCTTGGGCTCGCAAGGTAATCATTTACATGGACTTATCGATAACCGCGGCAATCAATCACAGCCATTAAGGAGTCACTATGGCAAGCCAACGGAGAGACACCAGACTGCAAACATTGTGCGATACAGCGCCAAGCCACAACGCGTTGAATCAAAATATTTTGTCACTCAATCAGCTGTTACATCAACGGGCACCCTTCTATGGCGAGCACCTTCGCGCAACGCAGTCCCCTACTGGGTTCTGTTTTGATGAATGGAGCTGCGCCGATACTTATCAAAAACTCATTGCACGTTTTGCCATCGCACACCCTAGCGCAGAAACTCAGAGTGAAACTGTAACTGAAGCTGAAACCGAGGCGACTAAAACAGCTGCAAACAGCCGAGCGCACGCTTTCGCCAGTAAAAGCGCCTTAGTCAGTAAAAGCGCTACGGCCAGTAGAAAAGACACTCGCAAAGCGCTGCATTCACTTTGGGGTCAATGGTATTTTGGCCTTTTAGTTCCGCCTGTGATGGAGTGGATTTTTAACGCAAAAAAAGCCGATTTCGAGCCTATTCACTGGCAGCCACAGTCCGTTTTTATGCAGCTACACGCCAGTGGCCGAGTGGCAAAATTTGAATTTAACATCGCAAAACACCAGCCAAATACCGCTTTGACCTTTAAAAAATACCACGGCATCGAGCCACTTTCCCAAACAAACACTAAGCCAAGCTTCAGGACAGACACTAAGGTACACTCGCCATTAACCCCATATAAGCCGCCAGTTGATAAAGAACTCGCCCTACAAGGCCTTATCTTAAACTTACTGCAACCGAGTGTTGAGCGCCTACTCACTTTGAGCCCCGTGCCCGCTAAATTATATTGGAGTCACTTAGGCTATCTGATCCACTGGTATCTAGGAGAGTTGGGATTATCTCAGCAACAAAGTCAGCAACTTAAACAAGCTCTGTTTCGCAGAACGACCTTTTTTGATGGCACCCAAAATCCACTGTATAACAGCATCAATTTGATTGTTGAACCCAAAGAAGGCAGCACGAACATCCACTGCATTCGCCGTACTTGCTGCCTAAGGTATCAACTCGCCAACACTGGCCAATGCCACGATTGCCCACTACTAAGTCGTCCTAACGCTAAGACAAACGCAACCAAACAGGCACAAGTCTAACTTGCCCATTAAACGCATTTAATGGGCAAGATCGCAATCCTAGGCCCATGGTGCTTTTGCCCTTATGTTGCACATGCTACACTCAAGCCCATGTCTCTTTAACATGATTATTTATGAAACAACTGCTTGATTTCCTGCCCCTCGTCATCTTTTTTGCCGTTTATAAATTTTTCGATATTTATATCGCCAGCGGCGCATTGATCGCAGCCACCGCGCTTCAATTGATCGTGACCTATGCGCTATATAAGAAACTTGAAAAGATGCACTTAATCACCTTTGCTATGGTGACAGTGTTTGGCACACTCACTTTAGTGTTTCACGATGATTCTTTTATCAAGTGGAAAGTGACCATTATCTATAGTTTGTTTGCCATCGCCTTAGGTGTCAGTCAATTGCTCAATAAATCGATATTAAAGTCGATGTTAGGCAAAGAAATGCAAGTAGACGACAAAATTTGGGCTCGCGTAACTTGGTATTGGGTGATCTTTTTCGCCGCTTGTGGCCTAGTCAATATTTATGTCGCCTTTAGTTTGCCATTAGAAACTTGGGTCAATTTTAAAGTGTTTGGTTTAACCGCTTTAACCTTAATTAATACTGTCCTGACCGTATTTTATCTTTATAAACACCTTCCCGAAGATCAACGCAAGGAACTCAAATAATGTGGTATATGATTTCAGCTCAAGATTTTGAGAATAGTTTAGAAAAACGTTTAGCCGCACGCCCAGCCCATTTAGCTCGCCTACAAGCCCTCGCCGATGAAGGTCGTTTACTGATCGCTGGCCCACACCCAGCCATCGACAGTGAAAACCCTGGTGATGCAGGCTTTAGTGGTTCACTGGTTGTCGCAGATTTTGAATCCTTAGTGGCAGCAAAACACTGGGCCGATGCCGATCCCTATATCGAAGCGGGCGTTTACCAAAGTGTTGTGGTTAAACCCTTTAAGCGAGTCCTGCCTTAATGAAAATAGTGTCCTTTAACATCAATGGTCTGCGGGCGCGCTTGCATCAATTGCAAGCCTTAATCGATAGCCACCAGCCCGACATCATCGGCCTGCAAGAAACCAAAGTGCACGATGAGGCGTTTCCATTAGCCGAAGTCGAAGCCATGGGATATCAAGTGCATTACCACGGCGGTAAAGCTCACTATGGTGTTGCCATGCTGTCTAAAATCGCACCAGAAAAACTGCAAAAGGGTTTTCCAAGCGATGATGAAGATGCCCAGCGCCGCATGATTATCGGCACATTTACCCAAGCGAATGGTCGTCCATTGACTGTGTTCAACGGCTATTTCCCCCAGGGCGAAAGCATAGACCACCCAACAAAATATCCTGCTAAACGTAAGTTTTATCAAGATTTAATGCACTACTTGCAGACAAATCACAGCAACGATGAAGATATCGCCATCATAGGTGACATCAATATTTCGCCGACCGATTTAGACATAGGCATTGGCGAAGTCAATCGTAAGCGTTGGCTAAAAACCGGCAAATGTAGCTTCCAACCGGAAGAGCGTGAGTGGTTAAAAACCTTACAAGACTGGGGCTTAATCGACACTTTCCGTCAATTACACCCAGAGCGCATCGAACGTTATTCTTGGTTCGATTACCGCAGCAAAGGGTTCGATGACAACCGTGGCCTGCGAATTGATGTGATTTTAGCAACGCCTTCACTGGCAGCACGTTTAGTCGAATCCGACGTCGATTACGATCTACGCGGCATAGATAAGCCCTCAGATCACGCCCCCATCTGGAGCACGTTCAAAGAGGCTTAACCCGCTAACGTTCGATCATCTTAGTAGATATAAAACATCGGCTTAGGTCGATGTTTGTTTATGGGCGAAACATATTTTATCTTTATCGTTCGATGAATAGTCAATGAGTCAGGTGTGATACTGAACGTAATTCACTTTTGGACAGATATGTCTTGAAGACGAGTGTTTGGGGACTAATAATTTTAGTTGTGAGGAGTTTAGCGTTTGCTGATGTCCACTCACACATGCTTGCCATGGTATTTGCTCGTCGACTCGCAGCCAGTCCATCCGTGGATGCTCGACCGCCCCATCTGATGTGAAAGGATTCACAAATGCCGCGATGGCATGGACGCCAAAGAGCGGCCATGGGCCGGACGGTCGTCTCGCAAATCACCAAGGCTCACCTGTTTAGCATTGGTGAAACCTGTTTGTTTTAAAGAAATACGTAGTATGCTTTGGGACAAAAGCGTGTTAGGTCATCAGCTATAACAGGTGAATTTCGCATAGAAATTTCTATGGTGTAACGCCTTGCTCAGCTGCATTTTTGGAGTAGAAGCTTTTGTGTTATCAAACAAAAAAGAAGGAACGGAAAAATGTCAGATACAGCAATTTGTTATGTTCGCATTCTGATAATACTATCAACATATTGATGGACCATTATTCAACTTTCACATAGAAGCAATTACATTTACAACTGAAAAGACCAATTTGAGGATCTTTAGGTGTAATGCCCTTACGTTTAGCTTGTGAGTTAGCAACTTCTACAGCGTGCTTAATCTCATTAATTTCTTTGCTAGAGAGCCTTCTCGTATGCCCATGTACAGGACACCGTTCTCGTTCTCCATCACCCGATATTCGCTCTCCTGACATATTGATGCCCTCTTTCTAATTTCTACCGCTTTAAACATAACACCGCCAGCAACTGCCGGAGTGAGTTGGAAGCTTTTTTACGTCTTTTTGCAAAAAAGAAGACAGTTTACGGAGGTCAGATTGACTGGCCTTGTTAAACATTTTAGAACTTGAGCGAATAACCACTGGAAACCCACTCATTGAAATTTTCCGCCAACAATACCATAGACTCTTTCGTTAAATCGCCGAAAGGTACCCTATAAACTGGCCAGTCTTCTGAGCTTATATTATGTGTGGTATCGAAGACAATTGACTCTCCCCCACCATCTGAACCAATAGCAACCAAGCCAGGCAAGTATTGCTCGTAGCAATAGGCTTCTGTTAATTCGGATATCTCTTTAGCGCTCCAGAGCACAACTGAGTCATCTGGTTCTTGCACGCCAATCGGAGTTTCTGCCCCATTAGTTTCAAGCAAGAACTTCTTATACTCACTCGGAAGATCTGTTCCTAACCATTTCTCAAGAGCCTGAATTTCTTCAGCACTTGCTGGATTTTCCGGATATTCGAATTTATCTCGATATTTGCTCATAATACTTAACGCCCATTTAAGGGGCTGATAATCGTTTGCTAAAATTGTGTAGCGAAGCGAAGCCGAGCAAACTGTTAGCAGTCCCGCTTTAAATGCTTGTATGGGTTAACGTTTGGCTAAGGGGCAGGCTTTAACCCATCACTGAGAGCGGAGCGAACGATTTGAACCGCTAGTTAGGCTATCACAGTTACTCAAGGTCAACACAAACCTGCTTGTACCATGCAGAAAGATTCGGCCATTCTTCCTTAGTGCTGCCGTTGTGAGACCAATAAATTATCTCACCCGTCTTTGCTATGCAGAAATAGTCGCCATTATCCTCGATGAATGGCAAAAGGACTCTTGGAAGACCCATGACATTCCAGGCTGTTTCAGCAATGTCAAAGATATCAAGATGGCCAGAGCCAGGTAAAATTACCGCTGGCTCAAAGGTAGCGTTTGCAACATCGCTGCCAGACTTCAAAAATGATCGGTAGTTATCATGAAAACTGATGCCCAGTTTGCTTTCTGCGCTAGCTATTTCGGTATCTGTCGGGTTTCGAAATGGATCGTTATTCATAATTATTGTTGCCTAACGTTAAGCGGCGTCCCAAGCCAATTTTAATTGACCGAGGCGAACAAGTGATACTCTGGTGAACGTTTATCATCAACAAACAATTTAAAATTGCTTGATATTTTTCTTAAATATTTCCGATAAAGGTTAACACAATCAGCCATATAGAAACCATCAATTTCCCCAAATTCTATTTTTACAAAACACAGATTTCCACCGCCAACCACAGTGAAATACCCTCCGCAAAAAGGACATTTTCAGACATAACTTTCTCCCCTGAAATCTATGACCGTCAATTTAGATAATGTCACGCTGATAGAACGGAATGGGGCAATATAACTAAATAGTTCTTTGGGTACTTCCAAATTAAAATGGCGGAAATCTAAGATTTCCGCCATTTTCAGATGATAGGCTAATACTCAATGTGAGACTCAGTATCGGACTTTATGCCTCTGTGACCAATGCGAACTATCCACCTTGAAGGTGAACATTAGCTCGTGCGGTACTGCTTTAAAATCCCATCTAACTCGACCGAGGCATGGTGCAGATCATTAGCTAAGGTCACACTGCGCTGGGCTGTTTGTTTGATAGTTTCCGACTGATGGCGGATTTCATTCAATTGTCCGGCAATGTCGCGAGCGGCGACACTCTGCTCTTCCGCCGAGGCGGCAATTTGGCTGCTCATATCAAATACCGCATTGACCGATTGCGCCATGCCTTGAACATCATCACCGACGGCGATAATCGCACTGCGACCTTCATCGGCCTGATCGACTATCTCCATGGTAATGCTAGATAAACGAGTCGTGCCAGATTGTAAGCCTTCAATCATGGCCTGAATTTCTACCGTGGCCTGTTGAGTTCGACCCGCTAAGGTACGCACTTCATCGGCTACCACAGCAAAGCCACGACCTTGCTCACCGGCACGGGCCGCTTCAATGGCCGCATTTAAGGCTAACAAATTGGTTTGCTGGGAAATACTGTTAATGGTTGTGACTACAGCATCGATACTCGCCGCATCCTTAGACAATTGTTCCACCGATGAAAACGCCGCACCAATCTTAGTTGAGAGTAAACCAATGCTTTCCACTGTATGGCTAATACGCCCACGACTGGCCAACATTTGGCTTGAATTTTCCTTGGTTTGCAACGAAGTATTACTCGCATTAACAGAGACTTCTTCAATCGCTGAGGTCATTTGTGCCATCGCCACGGCAACGGAATCGAGGAATTGATGTTGGAACCCAATCAGTTTATCACTGGTGGCCGCCTGTTGATTAAATTCATCGGATGCCAATGATAAGGTCTGTGCATTTTTGCCAATGGCTGACACCATTTCACTCATATTGTCGGCGCAGCGATCGATTTCGCGGGCAATCAAACTGAAATCGTCAGTACCAAAGAAGTTTAATCTAAAGCTCAAATCACCATCGGCTAAGCGTTTGATGGCTAAATACATGTCCCATAATCCACCACCGAGTGAAGTCGAAATCCAGTAACTCAGTTGGAATAAAGGCAACAAACCCACTAACGCTAACCAGAACATAAAGTTAGCATCGCTACGCGCATCGGCTTCCCACTCATGGACATTCTGCGTCAGTTGTAAGGCTTGGCCTGACACACTGGCGCTGGCCGTCACTTTATCCCCTTGACGCTGCGCATCACTTTGCCTTGAAGTTACAGTTAACCCGTATTGACTAGCAAATTGAGATAAGGCGTCAGCTTCTAGCTTTTGCGCCGTTGCAACTTGCGCTAAGGTATCGACGCTAGCTTGAACCCGAGCGATAGAGGCCTGCTCAAGGTTACGGTGCGCATGTTGATAGTTGACAAGCGCCACGGCAGCCGTGATCAACGCCACCATAGAACACACTACCCAAAACTTTCCGTTGAGACTGAACTTGATCAATATGGCATCAATGGTACGAAACTGGATTTGTTTCATCTTGATAATTCCTAAGAACAAAATGCTATTTGGCACTAAATCAGCAGTATAGCTCAGATCGCCACGACAACTATGTCAGTCATAAGATCTGAGCAGGTATTATGCTAATCCGCGCTAGCAACTTGGTTACGTGTGGCGGCAGACCACTTTTGTGTCAGAGTAACCAACTGCCCTGTTAACAGGCTCATGCTAAAACCTAATAAGCCACCAATGATCAACGACGGCACGACATTGGCCACATCACCCGCCATAGCAAAGGTAGTGCAACAGCCAATAAATGCGCCGGGAATAAAGCTAAGCTTTTGATAACTTGCCTGTAAACACATGGCCGAAGTGGCTATGCCGGTAAAAATATACCCAAATACGGGCGAAATAAAAAAGCTGCTACCCGAGATAATGAGCCAAGCCCAAAATACACCGGACAGGTTTGTGCACCACGCCATCATCACGCCCTGAAAGCCAGCCTTAGGTTGAGCAAAAAAAGTGCTACAACCTAAAAAGCCGATCCAAGTGACCAGATGAAAAGCATCTGCGACGCCACACCAAATAGCCGCCAATAGGCCGGCAGAAATAGCGACTTGCCAACGATTTTCCATGGATGACCCCTTTAGTAATTCTATTCACGGAAGTTTATACCCTTGGGCGCTCTAAAATGTGTATTTTGAGGTAGCTAGGGTAAACATATTGGTTAAATTACCTCTATTTTGGTAACAAAAACCTGATCTATTGCTAATTTTCGGCATTAATGCCCGTAAAATCGCTAACAAGCAAATTTTTTGTGGTAAAAAAACGAAAAAAGCGCTTATTAGGCGCTTTTTTGTTCAAACGGCTTTCAGTTAACCCTCTTGCCGACACTTACACTCGCAATAGTTTATTCACGGGAAGATCGCGGATCCTCTGCCCCGTCGCCGCAAAAATTGCATTGGTCAAACTTGGGGCGACGGGCGGTACACCCGGCTCACCCACGCCTGCGGGCGGCGCATCGGATGCAATAATGATGATCTCCATATCGGGGGTTTGGGGAAATCGCAGCAAAGGATAATCGTGGAAATTCGATTGCTGCACTTTGCCCTCTTTGTAAGTGATTTCCCCCATCAAGGCTAAACTCAGGCCAAATATAATCGCACCTTCTGTCTGTGCTTTTACCCTATCAGGGTTAACTATCGTGCCCGCATCGATAGCAGCGATGGCATTTAGCACTTTAAGCTGTTTATCCTCACTAACTTCCACCAGCATAGCCACGGCGACATAACTGACAAAACTGCGGTGCACGGCAAACCCCCAGCCCTGATTTTTACCCGCCTTGGGCGCCTTAGTTTGGGCTTTTTCGACCGCATCAATGACCCCAAAATAGCGACTGACGTCCACAGGGTGACGATTGAGCTCTTCGCCATAGTTGCCGTAAGTGAACTGTTGGTCGGTAAAGGTCTCACGCCTTGCTTCACCTAACAGGCTACGCCACATTGCAGGGCAAGAAACCTGAGAACGATGAGCCATTTCATCGACAAAACTGCCGACACTAAAACCGTGCTGAATGTTACACACAGAGCGCATCCAACCAATACGGCTGTGCGCCTGCGCTTTTACCGCTTCGTATCTTAAATTTGGCAAAGCAAAGGGCACATCCACAAAGCCTAAATCCAACTCACCGCCAGAGGGATATTCCACCCCTTCGGCAAAGGTTGAACTGATCGATGGGAATCCCGTACGGGCTAAAAGCGCGGTCGGTTTGTTGCTGGCATCAAACAGTGCCTGATAGGACTGGGCGCTGATAGCATGGTAATAACCGTTTTGAATTTCATCTTCGCGGCTCCAACTCACCTTAATTGGACGCTTGAATTGCTTCGATAATAGCGCGGCTTCAACGCTAAAATCAGGTTTAGATTTACGCCCAAAACCACCACCCAATAGGGTGACATTCACTTTAATCGCATCTTCTTCCATACCTAGCGCTGCGGCCACATTTTGCTGTGTACTTTGCGGCGTTTGGGTCGATGCCCAGATTTCACAACCCTTTTCAGTCACATGGGCAGTTGCAACGGGCGGCTCGATAGAAGAATGAATCAAATAAGGCACGGTATAAACGGCCTTTAACGTATTCGCCTCGGGCCAGTTTTTGATCTCATCACCAACTTGGCGCACGACATTACCGCTTTGCAGTACTCGCTCGACCAGTGACTTCAAATAAAGACTTGAATCATGCTGACTGTTGTCGGCTTGAGTCCAAGTGACTTTTAAGGCTTTGCGACCTTCGAGGGCACTCCAAGTGTTTGTGGCGATAACAGCAACGCCGCCCAAAGCCTGAAACGCGGGAGCGCCCTTAGCGGCGGGCAAACGATACACATCCACTACACCGCCCACTTTGCGCGCTGCAGTATAATCCAAGCTTGCCACATCGCTCCCAAGCACGGGCGGGCGCATGATGCTGGCGTAGAGCATGCCCTCGAGTTTGATATCGTAACCATAAATCGCGCTGCCACTTAACATGGCATCCATATCAACGATTTGGCGTGATGCGCCAATCTGCTTGAAATCTTTAACCTCTTTAAAGGTTAACGACTCAACAGCGGGTACGGGCTGCTTTGATGCGGCTAATGCTAACTCGCCGAACTTGGCCGAACGGCCAGATTTAGCATGCAACACTTTATGGTCGGCGGTATGCACCTCGCTCACGGGGACTTTCCAGCGCGCAGCGGCGGCTTGCTCTAGCATGGTTCTTGCCATCGCCCCCATTTGGCGCATGCGGTCGTAATTTTCGCGAATACTGCGGCTACCGTCTGTGTTTTGGCTGGCATAACGTTTATCAGCTAAGCCTTGAATGGGGACGATTTTATCCCAATCCGCTTCTAACTCTTCGGCTAAGACTTGCAGAATGCCGGTTCTGATCCCCTGTCCCATCTCGGAGCGATGGCAAGTAAGGTACACTTTGTCGTCTTCACCAATGGCAATAAACAGATTCAGCCGCGCTTCTTTATCCTGCGCCAACGCCATGGGGCTCCAAGTTAGTCCACTCGCCCCTAATGCTAATCCGCCCCCCACTGCGCCAAACAGTTTTAACACGTCGCGGCGGCTGATATTTTCTACGGCAGTAAAAGTACTCATATTAGCCCTCCTGTTTGGCATAGTTTTGCAGTGCGGCTTTGATCCTAGGATAGGTGCCGCAGCGGCAGATATTCCCCGACATGGCCGAGTTGATTTGTGCTTCAGAAGGTTTCGGATGCTGCGCCACTAACGCCGCAGCCGACATCAGTTGTCCCGCCTGACAATAGCCGCACTGGGGCACGTTATGTTCGGCCCAAGCATTTTTAAGCTTTTGATTATCTAGCCCTTCAATTGTTGTCAGACGTTTTCCCTGTGCCTGCCCCAAACTGGTTAAACAGGCGCGTACGGGTTGGCCGTCTAAATGCACAGTGCAAGCACCGCATAACCCTGCACCACAACCATATTTAGTGCCCGTGAGCCCTAAAATATCCCGTAACGCCCAAAGGATTGGCATCTTAGGATCGGCATCTAAGGTAAATGATTTACCGTTGATGAAAAGTGTTTGGGTGGAAGCGGCGGTACTGGCTTCCTTGATAACTGCAGTGGTTGATAATACTTCTGCCATAACTCACTCCTTAAGTGCCAACCACGACGCAAGATCGGCTTGGGTATCAATATCAATTGCGGCGCGGGGTAGTGTTATAGCGACTAACGCTCCCTGCTGTGCTTGTTGTTTTAGAATCGATTTCGCCCCGCGATCACCACTCAAGTGAGTGAACTGCGGTAATGTAGAGGCATTAAAAATAGCAGGTACGCCTAAATCATCCAAATAATGGGCAGCAACGTCTTTACCGGTTTCATGCCATGTCAAAATCAGTTGTCGATAATCGTCTGCACTCAAGGCCACTTGGTCTGCCAATGTCAGCAGCATGGCATCAAAGCCCTGCTCCTTGGCATAGCTTGCCGCCAAACTCACGGAGGATGCCAAGCCTGTTTGCCACAGTGGATTAACTAAAATATCAAAGGGTTGGCGGGAATGAAGCTCGACTAATAATGGCTGCAATATGTGCTGATGAGCACCGAGTATGATTAACAAAGTCGTATGCTGGAGCGAATGAGCGTCTTTGCGATCCAAACCTAAATCTTGGCAACTAAGCTGCTGTAAACGCTCAACATGAGTGTTAATGATGGTTTGTTCGCGAATTTCCGTAGCGCTATGTGATGGTAGAAGTTGCGCTAACTTTACCCCATCAAAGCGCTTACTCTCACCCGCCGCAAGTACCACAATCAGCAGGCGCTTGGATGAAAGTGGCGTTTTCTCTGTCAACGTTAGCGCTGCCGACTTTGGTGCTGAAGACATTAGTACAGAAGGCTTTTGTACTGGCGGCAATGTCATCAACGCATTATCTCATCGAGATGTTTTAAGGTCGCACCATGGAGCACACCGTGGCACTGGGCCAAAATACTTAACGCCACAGCGCTCGGTAACTCGCCGCCAAGGGCAAGCCCTGCGGGAGCAGAAAATACCCCAGAAAAAGATTCAGCACTGAGCCCTGCCATTCCAAGCACTTTATCCCGTCGATGGGCAGGGCCAAGCAAGGCGATATAGGCTAGCGGATGCGCTTGAATAACCTTTAATGCCGCAGCATCTAAGCCCAAGTTATGGTTCATCACCACGGCGCAATCCAATTGAGCGATATGATTCGCGGTTAATTCCCCCGCGGTCAGTTTCACTATATGGGCATGGGGGAAATCCGCCGCTCTGGCATAGGCGGTACGACCATCGAAAACAGTCACTTGCCAACCTAAAGTGTGGGCCATGGCGGCAACGGGCTTAGCATCGATACCACCGCCAAAGATCCCAAGATGGAATCTTGGTCTCAAGGGAATAATCAGTGATTCTCCCGCGTCTTGGGTGAAGACGCCCGTGCGTACAAAATCGCTGGCGGGGAATAGCGTCAACTCCTCAGAATAAAACGCAGCGTGATACTGGCGTGCATCCGTCCCCGCTTTGACTAAAGGCAATTGGTAAAACCCCGACCGACCGTGGCGAAATGCCTGCACTAGCTCAACTAAGCCAAGATCATGATTCTCTTTTAGCAGAGGGATCAACATGATATCTACTATGCCACCACAACCGAGTCGATAGCTGGCATCGGACTCATCGCTTGCATCATAGGTGACGCACATGACTTGCTTAGTCTGCATGGCATTTTGAGCATGACGGCGTAAATCGGCTTCTAAACAGCCGCCACTTAACATACCTACGCCTTGACCAAACTCATGGAACAACATCATGGCACCGGGTTTACGATAGGCCGAACCTTGAATTTGGGTGATCACCGCAAGCACCCAAGCGTCATCCGCCAGTGGTAGCCAATGCTCTAGTAAATCTTCGATTTGGTGATCCATCCGCAAGGACTCCATTGGGTTAGGGAGATTTAAAAAATTTAATGCGCTTATCGCTATTGAAACGATCAGCCGTTAATAACGCAGCTATCGACGTCTATTTGTCATCAAAGCTTGACGCAAGTTTTATCAGCAAATAAAACCGCTTCGTCAAACGCTCGCATTAAACATATGGACAACCAAGTTAGCAAAGGCGTGTGCGTATTGAAAGGAGTAATAGATTTCAAAAAGTGTTGAAGCATAAAATATGTTCAGGGGAAGCTAAAGAGGAAGAATAGACGTCCATGTCTTGAGTGGCGTTTGTTCGCAAATCAATCACATTTATCTAAAACTGGTATTCGCCCGCCTTAGTGCGCAGTATCTGGGATTGGTTGTCTAGACTAATGGATGTCGATTCAATCTGTTCGATAATCTGTGATACTTCACGGGAATTATCGCGGATCACCATCATGCTCGAAGCGATTTCTTTAGAAACCAAGGATTGTTCTTCGGTTGAAGCGGCAACCTGAGTATTGATCCCATGAATCGCTTCCGTACTGTGACGAATATCCTCAAATACTGCCACGATACGTTGCAGTTCTACCCCTGCCTTTTGCATTAGCGTCGCCGCTTGAGTCACAGATGTACCAACTTGATTCGTACGACTTTGAAGGCTTGCGACAATATCATCGATTTCCTTGGTGGAATCTTGAGTGCGCTGGGCTAATGATCGAACCTCATCAGCTACCACTGCGAAGCCTCGTCCTTGCTCACCGGCCCGTGCGGCTTCAATCGCGGCATTCAGTGCCAGCAAATTCGTCTGCTCAGCAATCGCCTTAATCACACTCAACACATTGCTGACTTGGGTACTTTCGTTCACTAGATGTGACATAGAGTCTTGAGTATTCCTAAACTCAGTTTCTAATACCGACATGGCTTTCAACGCTTCAGATACCGTCTGTTTACCTACAGTGACATGCGTTTCATTTTCGGCGGCGCGGCTTTCAGCATTCGAAGTGCTCTCACTCACATGCACTAAGGTCGTGGTCATTTCTTCCATCGCACTGGCGCTGGCGTCCAGTTCTCTCGCCACCCGATTTGAGCTTTCACGCGAAATTTGAATTGATGCTTTAGTTTGCTTAGCTAAATCAGCCACCTCTTTTGCAATGCCATCAGTCGTCGATAATGAACTGGCAAGGGAGGATATAAACAAGTTGATTTGATTAACGATTTCGCCAATTTCCCCCTGAGTCGTAACAGAGATCCGCCGCGCAAGATTTTTAGATCGCTGAATATCGAGCAATTCAACACAGGTCTGCACTAAGGGAGTCACAATCCTGCTTTTAACGATAATAAATCCGCCAACGGCGGCTAAAATCACGATAAATAACACCAGTTGGGACCAGTTTAATGCCGCATGCAGGGAATCGAGTCGGTTATTCACATCACCATCGGTACGTTTATCCAATGCTGTAAAAAACTCATCAATCGGCTGCATGATCTTAGCTTTTTCTCTGTGGTATTGGTCGCTATGTAATAACTCCCTCGCCATAGTTAAGTTAGGCTCACCTTTGATCGTGTAAGTTTGGGTGTTGGGGTCCATAAAAATACCTTTGACGGCATTCATGGCTTTCACTTCGAGGGCGACTAACGCATCTGAGTTTTGCTGAGCTTGTTCAAGGTAACGGAATTCTTCATCAGAAAAACCGAGGGACTTCATTTGTGTGTTTATCGCAATGCTAGCACCGTCGGGTTTTGGCTTATCGCCATAGCTCAGCACCAAATCCCAGTAAATCTGGTGATATTTTTCAGGTCTAGACTTCTCACCATTACGGATAGCCAAAATATCCATATACATTTTTTCGTATTTTTCATCACCCGTAACAGCGTAAGTTCGAGCGAGACGCGTTAGGTCATCAGAACTTTGTCTTAACTCATCGGCGACTTGATAGGACTGATATCGGACGCTAGCCGCATCATTAAAGAGATCGATTTTAGACTTAACATTGAAGCTCAATACCGCAGAAATCACAGCACTCGCGACTATGGTCGAAAAGACCACGCTCATCATTGTTTTTGTTTTCATACTTACCCCAGTAGACGGAAGAACTGCTTTAAGTCTAGAAGGAAAAACAGAAAACATAAAAAAGGTTGGTTTATTAGCTGAAATAATCATTTGATTTGCGAGTGATTATCGCTCACAAATCAAGCAATGCTGAATGGCGTCTCAATTACAGTAAAAGTTGGTCCGCGACAAAGGGGTTATGCTCGCGCTCTTCACCAAAAGTCGACATAGGACCATGCCCAGGAATGAATTCAACCTCGGCGCCTAAGGGCCACAGTTTTTCGGTGATCGAGTGAATTAAATCCTGATGATTTGATTGGGGAAAATCGGTGCGGCCGATAGAACTTCGAAACAAAATATCCCCCACCCACGCCAACTTAGATTGGGCAGAGAAAAGTGCGATGTGTCCCGGCGTATGCCCAGGGCAATGCAGCACAGATAAACTTTGCTCGCCCACTTTAACAATATCGCCATCCTGCAGATATTGATCCGGTTCAAAGGCATCGCAATGGGGAAAACCAAAATTTTGGCTTTGCTTAGGTAAGTTATCAATCCAGAATTTATCGGCAATATGCGGGCCAATAATCGGCACATTGGCGGCTTTCGCTAGGGCTTTTGCACCACCGACATGATCGATATGCCCATGGGTAAGGATGATTTTTTCGAGGACGAGTCCAAGTTTCGTCACTTCGTTTTGGATCCTGTCAATATTCCCGCCGGGATCCACGACCGCAGCACACTTGGTTTTTTCACACCAGATCAAGCTGCAATTTTGCTGAAAAGGTGTCACTGGAATAATCTGATACTTCATAGCTTCAATCTCGTGTTATCCATAAGCGATAGATTACGCTAAGAAACTCATCATGGCTCAAATTTGTATCCAAAAAATTGATCTTCACCAAAAGCTAATCAAATAATCCTAGCTTACGACATAAACTATTTTGTCTATACCCAAGTTAGCTGAAGATACGCGTTTCAGGTAGCCTAGGTTACTGCATCTTCAGCTTATTTGGGTATACAATCTGCCAATCACAATAACATGATCCTCTGCCATTAAGGTTGTTTGATGAAACCCGATATTATTCTCGCCGGAGTGCTGGCGAAGAAACACACTTTTACCTTGCCCCTCAACTATCAAAATCCAATTGCAGAGCAAATCCAAGTGTTTGCCAGAGAACTCTGTAGCCCAGAAAACAAAGATAAAAAACTACCTTATATCGTATTTTTTCAAGGCGGCCCTGGATTTGCGGCCATGCGTCCCGCCAGCAACAGCGGCTGGATCCGCCGCGCATTAAAAGAATATCGAGTGTTATTACTCGATCAACGTGGTACAGGCTTATCAACACCGATTAATTACCAAAGCCTGCAACACTTAGATCCCGCAGCTCAAGCGGATTACCTAAGCCATTTCAGGGCTGACAATATCATTCGTGATGCCGAGACGATTCGTGCCCAACTTTGCCCCGCCGATAAATGGGCGATTCTTGGCCAAAGTTTCGGGGGATTTTGCGTATTACATTATTTAAGCGCCGCCCCTCAAGGTGTCAGCGAAGCCTATATTACAGGTGGCATACCGTCATTAACCCGTAGCAGCGACGACGTCTATCTTGCGACTTATCAACGCGTACTGGCGAAGAATAAACAATTTTTCCAACGCTTCCACGATGCTCAACATCTCGTCACTCGCTTAGCAAAACATTTGCTTGAAAATGAAGTGTATTTGGCAACGGGTGAACGCCTCACGGTTGAAATGTTGCAACTGCTGGGTATTAATATTGGAATGGAGCAAGGGCCTGAATCGGTTTATTATTTGCTTGAACAAGCCTTGATCAACACGGCTTCAGGGACAGTCGTTAACCCGTTATTTTTAAATCATTTCGGTCAAATGCTCGATTACAACACTAACCCGATTTTTGCCCTGTTGCATGAAGCCATCTACTGTCAACACTCGGCTTCACAATGGTCGGCACACAGGGTTAGACAGCAATTCCCCGCCTTTAACTATCAACAAGGTAAACCGTTTTTATTTACAGGTGAGATGATATACCCATGGATGTTTGACCAATTTAGTCACTTAGTGCCGCTTAAAGCCGCGGCAGAAATCCTTGCCCATAAATCAGATTGGCCAACACTTTACAATCTAGAGCAACTGGCACAAAACCGAGTCCCTGTTGCAGCGGCCATTTACAGTGAAGATATGTTTGTAGAGATGCAATACAGTTTAGAAACCACAAAACAAGTTGGCAGGCTAAAGTATTGGTTAACATCAGAATATGAACATAACGGCATCCGCATGGATGGAGAACGCATACTGGATAAGCTCATCAGCTTAAACCGAGGCGACACCCTAAGATAAATATGAGCTTTAAGGGCTAATTAAGTTAATGCTGAGATTATATGCCTGCTCCTCATCAATTGAGTGATTTTGGCAAGCTTTAACGACCTATTTCCGTATGAGTAAACCGTTTTGGTTTACTCTTTTTTTTGCCCAAATTCAGTGCTATGAAAGCGTTATAGCTTAAGGTCGAATATCCCCTACAACAGAATCACAACGCACTCGTGACGATTAAACCTCTGTAGCCATTTTGCGTGTTCGACTCCTTGCGCCAGCACTAGCCACTGACTTATTCACACTGCTTTTAGCTGTACTTGCAGTGCCTGCCCGTTTTGCCGAGCTCGAGGCTTTGCGGTAAGGCGACTTACGATAACCAGATTTATTACTTGCCGTTTTACGATAACATTGGCCTTGTAAACAATTAAGCGCGGTTGGCAGTTGGGCGCCTGCATTCTGGATAAGCGTGGATAAGGTGCCGAGCAGTGGCTGCATAAAGGCTTGATAAGAGGTTTCTTTATGGCAAATGCCGTTCAGGCTCGCTTCCCAAAGCGCTGTCATATCCGGCTTAGTCGCACTCGCGGGCAAGCTGTTAATCAATCCTTTCCCCACGTCTGTCGAGACAATAGATTTACCTAAGCGTTGTAAAAAACCGCGTTTGAACAGCAATTCGATAATACCTGCACGGGTGGCCTCTGTACCTAATCCATCGGTTTCTTTAAGAATTTTACGGATCTCAGGATCGGTCACATAACGGCTAATACCCGTCATAGCACCGAGTAAAGTGGCATCGTTAAAGGCCTTTGGTGGCTGAGTATTTTTCTCCAACAATTCGCCTCGAGTACAATGCAAAGCCTGTCCCAATTTCAAAGGCGGTAATTGGCCGATAAACTCGTCATTCTCCTCATCGTCCTTACCTGCGCTTTCTTCCGTCGACTTGTTGCCACTCGCCTTACTGCCATTTGGCTCTTGGCGGGCAAAGAGTTGCTTCCAGCCGAGGGATTTATCCTGACGCGCCTTGGTATTAAATAAGCCACCCTCGATTGTCACTTGCACTGTGGTTTCATTGTAACAATAAGCCGGATAAAACTGGGCTAAGTACTGGCGAGCAACATGAAGATATAACTGCCTCTCACGCTGACTCAAGCTAGATAAGTTAGCCGTCTTCTCTGTGGGGACGATTGCGTGATGGGCGTCCACTTTTTTATCATCCCATGCTTTAGATTTAAGACGGGGATCGGGTGCATCAGCACCTTGCAATAACTCAGCAGCACCGTCACTTATCGCCTTAAGTACCGAAGGCGCAAGGTTATGTTGCTCAACGGGTAAATAACGACTGTCGGAGCGTGGGTAAGTAATGAGTTTATGACGTTCATACAAACTTTGGCAGGTATCGAGCACATCCTTAGCACTCATACCAAACCGTTTGGCCGCATCAATCTGTAACGCGGATAAGCTGTAGGGCAATGGTGGATTCTGTTTCTTGTCCTTAGCCACTAATTGAGTGACTAAGGCGGGTTTATCACTGATGCGACTCACCACATTTTGCGCTAACCCTCTCGCTAACACTCGTCCTTCTTCATCCATATAGGGCTGACAAGCTTCGCTAGGTTGCCACTTGGCGCTGAAGGTTTCTTGCTTCTCGGTCGCCAAATGCGCTAGTACTTCATAAAAAGGTTTAGATTGAAAGTGAGCAATCTCTTCATCACGGCGCACCACTAGCCCAAGCAATGGCGTTTGTACTCGGCCGACGGATAACACGCCTTGATAACCGACCTTTTTACCTTGGATGGTGTACGCACGCGTCATATTCATGCCATAGAGCCAATCGGCACGACTGCGAGCTAAGGCCGATGTGGATAAAGGAATAAACTCGCGATTGCTGCGTAGCTGCGTTAGAGCCCGTTTTACAGCTTGTGGGTTTAAGTCACTGATCAGTAAACGCTGGGTTTGATGTAGCTTGTCCCCCGTCACGCCAAGATAGGCAATCACTTCATCCACGAGTAACTGCCCTTCGCGGTCGGGATCGCCCGCGTTAACCAGCGTGTTGGCTTGTTTGACTAATCGTTTTAGCACTGTGAGTTGGCTGCGGGTCGCAGCCTTAGGTTTTAGTTGCCACTTGTCTGGCACTATTGGCAAATGCTCGAATTTCCAAGACTTAAATTCGGGATTATAGGCATCAGGTTCTGCTTGCTCGAGCAAGTGACCAACGCACCAAGACACACAATCGCCATTGGCGGCTTCGATAAATCCATCGCCTTTTTTATGGGGTTTAGGCAATACATCGGCAATGGCCCGCCCTAGGCTAGGTTTTTCTGCGATATAGAGAATCATACAAACACCAAGCACTGGATATAATTACAGTATAATTTAGCCCAAACGCCAGTTGAGTGCAAATTTCTGTAGTAAACCGAGCTTAAATGTAAAAGCTTAAGTGTAAATTCAATTGCGAATGATTCTCAACAAGGCATAAGATACAGTAAATAACTAAGGAGTGACTATGAGACAGTTTGCAATAAATGCGCGACAGGCTATGACAATAACTCCAGCATTAATATTAAGATTCAATCAGTTATTGATATTCCATAGCTTAATGTTACTCGCAATAAGCATGCTCACCAGTACCTGGCTGGGACAAATGAAAATCATCGATATGCCGTTAGCATGGGGATTCATTCTCGTCATTCCTATTGCTGTGAGTGTATCTCTATTACTCAGCCACCAAATCACGCGCCATAGCTTAAGCAGCTTATTCGGCGTGTGGATGCTACTTTGGGTAATGGGATAACTGACATTCATAATAAATCACTACCGTATTTCGAGTTAACTCGCCCCTCCGCTCTATTTATCCATGCTAAAACTCAATTTCAAAACACATTGGTTTCAAATATTTAACACTTTAACTATGAAGCTCCCTAAAAAATAGTTATGTTGAGTATCTTGGATATTTACAAAAATGTCTTAATCAAAAGTGAATGTCCTAACTCAACATCTGTTGAATAACCGTAAACCTAAAAACTCTGCTAAAACAACACAATAAAGGAATCGGAGTCTATGAATGAGATTGTCAACGCGATCAATAGTGTAATTTGGAGCCCTGCACTTATTT
The DNA here is from genome assembly GCF_025654235.1 of Shewanella sp. SM32. NCBI lineage: Bacteria > Pseudomonadati > Pseudomonadota > Gammaproteobacteria > Alteromonadales > Shewanellaceae > Shewanella > Shewanella sp. SM32. The sequence goes on from NZ_JAKKRO010000002.1 coordinate 101,461, forward strand.
TTCTTTGCCTAGGTGTCGGGCTCTATTTCTCCCTTCGCACTCGATTTTTACAGCTGCGCCATCTGCCAGAAATGATCCGCCTGATGTTTGATGGCAAGAGTACTGATGCGGGAGTGTCGTCTTTTCAAGCACTTGCGATGACATTAGCGGGTCGAGTCGGTACAGGTAACATTGCAGGGGTCGCCACAGCAATCACCTTTGGTGGTCCTGGCGCTTTATTTTGGATGTGGATGGTTGCCTTTCTCGGTGCCAGCTCCGCCTTCGTTGAATCGACCTTAGGTCAAGTCTATAAAGAAAAAATCAATGGTGAGTATCGCGGTGGACCTGCTTTTTATATTGAAAAAGGCTTAGGCATGAAATGGTATGCATGGGTATTTGCAATTGCGACCATATTTGCTTGCGGGATCCTGCTGCCGGGCGTACAAGCTAACTCGATAGGTTCAAGTTTAAAAACCGCTTTCAACATAGATCCTAATGTGACTGCAGCCATACTGGCTATGCTTCTTGGCTTTATCATTTTTGGCGGTGTAAAACGTATCGCTCACTTTGCCAGTGCCGTCGTCCCCTTTATGGCACTGGGTTACATCATAGTGGCTTGTGTCATCATAGCGCTAAATATTGGCCAGCTACCGGGTATTTTATGGTTAATTATCAAAAGTGCCTTTGGCTTTGATGCGGGTTTTGGTGCCATTTTAGGCTTAGCCATCATGTGGGGGGTAAAGCGGGGTATTTACTCCAACGAAGCGGGTCAAGGTACAGCGCCACATGCCTCATCTGCAGCGGCGGTAAGCCATCCAGCCAAACAAGGGTTAGTTCAAGCTTTTTCTGTGTATATCGACACCTTATTCGTTTGCTCTGCAACTGGTTTCATGCTGCTTATTACAGGACTGTATAATGTTCAGGGCCCTGACGGTGCGGCGCTCTATACCGGCATTGCCGGAGTCGCTGCAGGACCAGGCTACGTACAAACGGCAATGGAAAGTATGATGCCAGGATTTGGCAATATCTTTGTGGCTATCGCACTGTTCTTCTTCGCCTTTACGACCATAGTGGCTTATTACTACATTGCCGAGACCAACATTGCCTATATTAACCGTAAAGTAAATCATCCTTGGTTCATGGTCGTTCTCAAAATAGTGATCATTGGCTCAACCGTATACGGCACAGTTAAAACGGCTGATATGGCTTGGGGAATGGGTGACATTGGTGTTGGACTCATGGCATGGCTCAATATTATTGCCATTATTCTATTGAGGAAAACCGCATTCACTTGCCTTAAAGATTATGAATCACAGCAGGCACTTGGCATAGAGCCACTTTTCGATCCGGTAAAATTGGGTATTAAAAATGCGGATTACTGGGTTGAACGTAAGCACGCTGAAGAAAATGTAATGACTGAAACAGCGCAACGCATAAATACGTAGACGTTATCACGATGATCCGTTAAGCAAATATAAGCCATTAAAAAGCCAGTGATTTCTCACTGGCTTTTTTGTATCGTTTAGAACAAAAAGGACACAAACTTTACGATACTGAATTACCCACAATCCTTATGGGTGACAGACGTTATGCAGCTCTAAGTTAGTGCCGATATCTTTATTTCGATCGGCTTTGGCATCGTCATTACGCAGTTGCGTCAAGTGATCTAAATAAGCTTGGTCAACGTCGTTCGTGATGTAGTGACCATCAAATACAGACGTTTCGAAACGTTTAATCGCAGGATTTTCCATTCTTACCGCTTCAATTAAATCGGGTAAGTCTTGGAAAATAATGCCATCAGCACCAATTAACTTGGCGATTTCATCGGCATCACGACCGTGGGCAATAAGCTCATTCGACGTTGGCATGTCAATACCGTACACGTTCGGGAAACGAATTTCCGGTGCGGCAGAGGCAAAGTACACTTTCTTAGCACCTGCTTCACGGGCCATTTCGATGATTTGCTCAGAGGTCGTACCGCGAACGATAGAGTCGTCCACCAACAGGACATTTTTGCCTTTGAACTCAGTGTTAATGGCATTCAACTTACGACGCACTGACTTCTTACGCTCCTGTTGACCAGGCATGATGAAGGTACGGCCAATATAACGGTTTTTCACAAAACCTTGGCGGTACGGTAAATCCATGCAACGGGCAATTTCCAGCGCGATATCGCAAGAGGTTTCAGGAATAGGAATAACCACGTCGATATCGTGATCGTACCATTCCTTCTTAATCTTCTCGCCAAGCTTAGCGCCCATGTTGACGCGACTTGCATATACAGACACTTTGTCGATCGTCGAATCTGGACGGGCAAAATAGACGAATTCGAAGATACAAGGTGCATAGCTAGGCTCGGCTGCACATTGACGGGTATACAGCTGGCCGTCAATTGAAACATAAATCGCTTCACCCGGTGCCACATCACGCATCACTTCAAAGCCAACGGCATCAAGTGCCACACTTTCAGAAGCCACCATGTATTCAGTGCCAGTGGCGGTTTCGTGCTTACCTAATACTAAAGGACGAATACCAAATGGGTCACGGAACGCAACTAAGCCTTGACCAATAATCATGGCAACAACCGCGTAGGCGCCACGAGCTTGTTGGTGTACGTTAGCGACCGCATCGAACACTTCTTCCGACGTCAGGGTCAAACTCGTGGTTTTTTGCAGTTCGTCGGCCAACAGGTTTAACAAGACTTCAGAATCCGAAGTGGTGTTCACATGACGACGTTTTTTGATCAGCCCTTCGGCTAATTCGACTGTGTTGGTTAAGTTACCGTTATGGGCTAATGAGATCCCAAATGGCGAGTTAACATAGAAAGGCTGCGCTTCAGATGCGCTTGAACTGCCCGCAGTTGGATAACGCACATGGCCAATACCAGCATTACCTTGTAGGCGTTGCATATGTTTGACTTCAAAAACGTCTTTAACCAAACCATTGGCTTTACGTAGTCTGAAAGCACCACGATCAATGGTCACAATACCTGCCGCATCCTGACCTCTGTGCTGCAACACTGTCAGTGCATCATAAATGGTCTGATTAACCGATGATTGGCCAACTATTCCGACGATACCACACATGGGTAAGCTTCCTCATTGTAAGATGTTCTATCACTTAGGATTATTTTATTTTCTTTCTTATAGTTTGGGTACAAAGCTGGAGGTATTTTCCAAATAGTCAAAAAACCATTGAATAACAACGCCAAATTCGGGTACTAGCACAGAATCTTTCCACCATTGGGAGTTGGGAGAGCCTGTAAAAGCATCCATGAAAAACAACAAGGCACTCACAATAAGCGCGCCTCGAATAGCACCGAAGCACAAGCCCAAAAGCCTGTCAGTGCCAGATAATCCGGTTTTGACAACAAGTTGTCCGAGAATATAGTTAACTAAGGCACCGAGTACCAAAGTGGTAATAAAGAGGATGGCAATAGAAACGCCATTACGCAGCATCTCATCGTTCATTTGTGTTAAGTGAACGGCAAGATCTTGGTAAAATTGGCTGGCAACAAAGAAAGCCGCAAACCATACCACTAAGGACATGGCTTCTTTGGCAAATCCACGGATCAGACTGATGAGAGTCGATAATCCGATGACGAATATGATAGCGTAATCAATCCAAACCATTGAGATGGCTTTCCGACATGGGCTTTAAGACGGCGCGATTCTACCAGAGACTGAAACGATTCTCACCCCTAGTGAGGTAAATAAATCATTTTCAGTCTCGTGTGTTGTATCACCATTAAGATTCTAAGGGATTAAAAGGAACAATCCAGCCCTTGAGACGTGTAAGGTTTTCCACCTCAACTTGTACTTTCTTCAGCTTTGCCTCAGACACATCGGGTCCGACAAACACTTTGGTTAATACGCCATCTTTAGGGTTTTCAGGAATAGTGTACGCTTTAAAACCACTCTTACGCAGCTGTGCAACCAAGGCTTTAACATTCGTTGCGTTGTTAAAACTGCCAAGCTGCAAGGTAAAGCCACTTTTCAAGCTGTCACGGCTGACCACTTTAACGGCATCCTCTTTGGCTGCACTGGCTTTGGGCGTTTCTGCTTTAGGCGTTTCTGCTTTAGGCGTTTCTGCTTTAGGCTTTTCAGCCTTAGCCACAGTAGTCGCTTTAGCGTCCGCTTTTTTAGCCGGCTCAGTTTTTACAGTGGCTTTAGGCGGCTCTTTTTTAGCTTCAGGTTTCGTTTCAGGCTTAGGCTCTGCTTTTTTTACATCAGGCTTAACGTCTTTCTTAACATCTTGCTTTGCGACTTCGATTACTGGCGCAACGGCAGACTTTTCATTGTCAGCATTAACTGGCATTTCGGCTAAGGCGACCTCAGTCCCATTCAGCGCAGCAGCATCCTCGGCCGACAAGACTTCAAACATATCATCGTCGGCTTTTTGCTGCTCAATCACGGTCGGGCGCAAAGGAATTTCGGAAAACTGCTCTTCTTGGCGATCTTTTTTGCCATCCAAAATATCCGGCAAAAAAATTACCCCAAGCGCAACCAGCACTACAGTGCCGACTAAACGATTATGAAACTGGCTAGACAAAACTGACTTCCTGCATAAATTGAGACTTAAAACCTGCCACAGTGTAAAAGGAGCCAAACACAATTACCACATCATCTGGGTTAATTTGCGCTTTTAATGCAGACCAAGCCTCAGATATGTCCTCAAACTCAAATGCAGCAGCCTCAGTGGCTAATGTTTTGCGTAGCATGGCCGAACTCGCGCCACGCTCACCGTGCAGACTGACCAAATACCAAGTGTCGATCAGTGGGTTGATCACAGGCAACACACCTGCGATATCTTTATCCTTCAACATGCCGCAAAGGGCGAAGACGCGCTTACCCACAACGATTGGCGCTAATTGTTGTACCAAAAACCGCGCCGCATGGGGATTATGGGCAACATCGAGTAACACTAACGGCTTCTCACTCACCCGCTCTAATCGACCCGTTAACCGAGCCGTGCTAATACCCTCAGCAATAATTGAAGGTGTGATATCCGGCCAGCCCTGTTCAATCACTGCCAATACAGTCGCCGCATTAGGTAATGGCAAAGTTGGTAACGCTAAATCGTGCAGTTTGAGCACTTGACCTTGAAAATCCCACACATTGCCATGGGCTTGATAACTGAATTCGTTACCGACGCGATACAAGATGGCGCCAACCTCATTGGCGACATCATTGACAGTGTGTGGCAAGTTGGGTTCACCTACAATGGCAGGTTTACCACGGCGGAAAATGCCCGCCTTTTCACGGCCCACAAGCTCACGGGTATTACCGAGATAACTTTCATGGTCTAAATCGACCGACGTCAGTACGCTAATGTCGGCATCGATAATATTGGTGGCATCTAACCGTCCACCTAAACCGACTTCTAAGATAACCACATCAAGCTGAGCGGTTTTAAAGAGTATCAAGCCTGCAAGCGTAGCGTACTCAAAAAAGGTCAGAGAAATATCGCCGCGCGCGGCTTCAATTTGCTCAAATGCCGTAACAAAACCGCTATCACTGACATCGCTACCATTGATACGCACTCGCTCGTTGTACTTCAGCATGTGTGGCGAACTGTATACGCCCACAGTCAAACCCGATAAGCGCAGAATATTTTCGAGCATGGCGCAGGTGGTGCCTTTGCCGTTCGTCCCCGCCACTGTCACTATCTTGGTTTGACCTAAATCCAAAAGACCAAGGGTTTGCGCGACCTTAGAGACACGGGTTAACCCCATATCGATTTCGATTGGATGTATAGATAGCAAATAATCCAACCACTGTTCCAATGCTGCATTTGACGCTGGTACTGTAAGCATGTCCGTATATCCTCGTATTCGATTATCTCTCAAATAAGATCTTTTCAATCCAACATGAATAATGGCCCAAGGGCGAGCTTAGGTAATTGATATTGTTCTGGATAAGTCACATCAACTAAATAGAGTCCATGGGGTTTAGCCGTTGCTGCGGCTTGGTTTCTGTCTTTTAACGCGAGCAAATCGCCCATCCAAGTCAGTGGCTGATTACCTAGACCGATTTCTAACAATGAACCGACAATATTGCGCACCATGTGATGCAAGAAAGCATTCGCAGCGATATCAACAATCACATACATACCTTGGCGCGTGACATTAACGCAATGCACATTACGAAACGGTGTTTTCGACTGACACTGGACAGCGCGAAAGCTAGTAAAATCCTGCTCACCCAAGAGTGCCTGTGCCGCTTGGTGCATTTTGTCAGCATCGATATTGCCGTGATAATGGCTTACACCATGGCGTAAAATCCCAGGGCGAAAAGTGTGATTATAAATCACATAGCGGTAGCGTCTGGCGGTCGCCGAAAAGCGCGCATGGAAACTGTCGTCGACTTCTTTGACCCAACGTACGGCAATATTGTCGGGCAAATTAGCATTCACCCCTAAGGTCCATGCACCTTCATTACGAATGGCATTGGTTTCAAAATGAACCACTTGGCCTGTGGCATGCACGCCCGCATCGGTACGGCCAGCGCAGAAGACGCCGATAGGCTCATTAGCCACTATCGATAACGCCCGTTCTAATTGCCCTTGTACTGAATCGACTTCGGCCTGACGTTGCCAGCCAAAATAACCATTACCGTCATATTCAATACCTAATGCAATCCGCATCCACTTATCCTCACAATTGATTTAGCGGCGCATTTTATCACAGCAGCCCATAAAAAAAACGGCGCTGAAGGCGCCGTTAGATTGAAACACTCTCAATCGGGATTAACTAATCTCTTTGAGCAAACGTCCAGCTTCATCCTGCTGGCGCTCGTTACCGTCAATTTGCACTTCTTTGAGCAGGGCTTTCGCACTGTCGCTGTCGTCAATTTCGATATAAGCACGCGCTAAATCCAGCTTAGCGTTGACTGAGTTTTCTTCATCATCAACATCGATCATCGCGGCATCACCGATTAAGGCACCGACATCACTCATCTCAACGTCAACTTCCGAATACAAATCGGTATCTGCGCCCTCTTCATCGGCATCATTCAGCAACTTGTCGATGTCGATAAAACCGTTTTCATTTTGGAAACTGGTTAAATCATGGTCAGGAACAAACTTTTTCTGCGCTTTTCGCGACTCCTGGGCATCGAGTGCAGCCAAGGCTTCATCGACGGTAAGATTATGATCATCGACCAGAGAGAAACTGTCTTCCGACGTCAACACATCTTCATCGTCATAATCTGTATTGGCTGTAAAAGCGGCGAGCACATTATCGTCACTTAAGTCGAGCCCTTGCTCAAGGTCCAAATCATCCGTGTCTTCTTTGATATCAAGTTTAAAATCTTCACTAAAATCAATATCGTTACGCGTAGCCTTAATGGGCTTCTCTTGAGAAGCATAATCGAGCGCTGTGGCATCTTTGTTAGGCTCAACATCATTAGCCGTTACATCTGCTTGCGTTGCCAAAGGCTTAGCCTTAGGCGCAAAATCTAGCTCTGAGTCCCAATCGAGCACATGGGGATCTTTGCTCTTATTGGCTTTTAAATCATTAAAGAAAGAAGATTCTTTTTCTTTAACACTGGCCGCGGCTGCAGCTGCGGCCAAAGTGACTGCGGCCGTCGCTAATACATCAGCGTCGTTATCGTCACTCAATTCCTCGACTAATGTAAAAGTATCATCGGTGCCGTCGATAGAGTGAGCCGCACCTATGCCTTTAAGTAAATTATCTTCGTCAACTGAATTGTCTTCTGAATCGAGTTGCGCCGTTTCCATATCAAAGTCGAATTCATCTTCATCGGCATCCAATTGCTCCGGCACATCAAACTCAGCTAAGAGTGCATCTAAATCATCATCACCTGACGCTTCACCTTTTATGTCTTCCGGTAACGAAGCTTCTAATTCTGCGGCGATTTCTGCACTGATATCATCATCTTCTGCATCGACTTTGAGTTCAGGCTCAGCATCAAAACTCGCCAGTAGTGAATCAATATCATCGGATTCTTCTACGCCTAATTCATTAAGCTCATCGTCTAACTCAGCGGCAATTTCAGCACGAATATCGGGCTCGACTTCAGGTTCAACCGCTGGCGTCGGTTTATCAAAATCCGCTAACAGAGCATCAATATCATCGGTATCTTCCACACCCAGCTCATCAAGCTCAGCGTCTAACTCTGCGGCAATTTCAGCGCCGAGGTCGGGTTCAACTTCAGGTTCTGCTGGTTTATCGAAATCGGCTAACAGGGCATCAATGTCGTCGGTATCTTCTACGCCCAGTTCATTAAGCTCAGCGTCTAGCTCTGCGGCAATTTCAGCGCCGAGATCAGGTTCAACTTCAGGTTCTGCAGGTTTATCGAAATCGGCTAACAGGGCATCGATGTCATCGGTGTCTTCTACGCCCAGTTCATTAAGCTCCGCATCTAGTTCAGCAGCAATTTCAGCGCCAAGATCAGGCTCGACTTCAGGTTCTGCAGGTTTATCGAAATCAGCTAATAAGGCATCGATATCATCAATGTCTTCTCCGCCAAGTTCATCATCTAGCTCATCACCGAGTTCTGCCGCGATGGCAGCACTGAGATCTTCATCATCAGACGCAACAATGTCTGGTGCAGGCGCTTGTGCAATCTCAGTATCTTCAGCAGGAACACTAAACTCGGCAAGTAATGCATCAAGATCATCGTCATCCGCGATGGCTTCATCGGCAGGTTTAGTGTCTGCGACTTCAACATCATTCAGCTCAGAAGTAATATCATTACTGTCATCTTCTTGAGCTAAATCGCTCGCAAAGTTACGCTCTAATTCACTTAAATCGGCTTCGGTGCTGTCGCCAGAAGTGCTGTCGTCAGAACCTAGGCCCGCTAATAGTGCATCAAGATCGGCTTCCTCAAGAATATTGCCAGATTTAGGTTTCTCTTCAGGAATATCCTCTTCCTGATCGCCCATAGCTTCTGCCCACAAATCATCAAGAGATTGCCCTTCGTCTTCAACCTCTGGTTCGGCAGAGATCCCCGGATCGACAAACATTTCAGAAGCCATATCCATCTGATCGTGGGAGTCAGTCAAATCTTGCTCAGGTTGTAAATCGACACTGCCCATATCAAGAAGACTATCGATGGAGTCCGCATGGTCAGAATCTAAATGTACCGCCATATCGTCTAAATCGTCATCATCCATGTCCATGATGGCGGTACCCGCAATCCCAGCGGCACCGGCGGCCATAACCGCTTCTTGTGTCTGCATTTCACGACGTTCTTTATTGCGTTTACGGCGCAGGAACCAGAACACAGCAAGCAGTAAGAACAAGGCAGGGATCACAGCCGCGGCAATCAATAACACAGGATTATTAAGGATATTGCGCCACAAGTCATCGGGCTCAATAGGTGCCTCTGCCTCTACTTCAGCTTCAACAGCTGTCGTCTCTGGCACTTGCGCAGCTTCAACTTCGGCTTTCAAGGCTTGGTTTTGTAGTTTACTGGCTTGAAGTGTTTCTTCCAGCACAGCAATCCGTTGATTTAATTCTTCAACTTTAACTTTTAGCGCTTCAACATCTGAAGTGCGCACTGACAGTTGATCTTGCGTGCGGGCTAATTCATCGGTTAATGACAGATTTTTGCTTTCTGCCGCTTCTAACCGCGCCGTCACATCTGAACTCAGCATCTTGGGCTTTTCTGGAACAGGTGTTTCAACAACCGCTTTAGGTGGTGTCACTTTCGTTTCAACAATCACCGCAGGAGCCGTGACTAGCGCTTGAGCTGTCGTCACCTTAGCTGGCGGTTTAGATGCTGCTTTCGCCGGAGCCCGAGATTGTCTATCACTTTGCTCTGCTCTGGCTATCGCCATACGATTGGGGATCGACAGCATGACTTCTTTAGACGGAATGAGCAGGATCATACCGCGTTCTAAACTGTTATAACTGGCAGAGTTAAACGCATGAGGGTTAGCATCGTATAAGGCGGCCATCACCTGATAGACGCTTACACTGGCATCAGGACGGACTTTTTGCGCTATGCTCCAAAAAGTGTCTTTCGATGTCGTTGGACCATATTGATGGTTAACTTGACGGATCTGTCCGTCTGGCCCCATGATTTTTAAGGGTTTTAATCTTGGTGTATCTGCAGCAACGGCGGGATCAATAAAATAAGCGGTAGAAGAAACAGCTAAAACAGTGGCCATTAGACCCACAAGATACGAAGTGCGAAATTTCATCAATCCTTCCCTTTGAAGCGCTATAAAGTTATCTCACTGATAACAGGCTTTAGGCAATTGTATTTATTGAGATTACTATAAACCAGAAATCCCCGCCCTGCTACTGTTCACAATTGTAAAACAAAAAAAGCCTGCTGACAGCAGGCTTTTCAATGGGCATCAAATGCAATCTAATGCTTAGTAATAATCTCTCACTAAGATCTCGGCAATTTGCACACTGTTCAAGGCTGCGCCTTTACGAATATTGTCTGACACGACCCACAAGTTAATCCCGTGAGAATGAGAAATATCCTTACGAATGCGACCCACATAAACCGGATCGGTTCCTGCGGCATCGGTCACTGCTGTTGGATAATCATCATCGGATTCAAACAATACCACTCCTTCGGCATTACGCAGTAAAGCTTTAACGTCTTCGGCATCAACAGGCTGACGAGTTTCGATATTAATGGCTTCCGAGTGACCATAAAACACAGGCACACGTACGGCAGTCGCATTCACTAAAATCTCATCGTCACCGAAAATCTTCTGGGTTTCCCAGACCATTTTCATTTCTTCTTTGGTATAACCGTTATCCATAAATTTATCGATTTGTGGCAATACGTTAAAAGCAATTTGTTTTGGATAGACTTCAGCGTCAGCAGGTAAACCTTGCAGTAATTTAGTGCACTGATGCGCTAATTCTTCAATGGCTTTTTTACCTGTGCCCGATACTGACTGGTACGTTGCCACATTAATGCGGCTGATACCATAGGCATCATAAATAGGCTTAAGTGCCACCAGCATTTGAATCGTTGAGCAATTTGGGTTAGCAATGATATTGCGATTGCGGAAATCAGCGATAGCATGCGGATTCACTTCAGGTACAACCAAAGGAATATCGATGTCGTATCTAAAGTGAGAGGTGTTATCAATCACAACACAGCCTGCTTCAGCAGCAATCGGTGCCCATTTGGCGGAAACATCACCACCTGCAGAGAAGAAACCAATTTGAGCTTGGGTCCAATCGAAGGTTTCTACGTCGAGAATGGTAATTTGTTTGCCATGAAAGCTGACCGTTTCACCGGCGCTGCGGCTACTGGCTAAAGGGTACAAATTGGCAACCGGGAAATTACGCTCTTCGAGGATCTCTATCATAGTTTGACCCACTGCGCCCGATGCACCTAAAACGACAACATTAAATTCCTGTGACATAGCTACTGACCGACTCCTGAAAAACCTAAATTGGACAACCAATCTACCTCAGATTGACCGTCATAAGCCAGCGCCAATGCACTAAATTCGCGTCTATGTTGGTGATTTTTTCTCATAGTGTCGAAGCCATTCTCATTTAAGAATGTATTTCTGAACATCTTGTCATCATCGCGCAAATCATAGACAAAACGCGCGAGCTGTAATAACGCTTTTTCATTCGGCGCGGTCGCAAGTTCGACCGCCTTAATGTTAAAGCTTGGCAAGAGATCCAGCAGACTTTTATCGGCAGCAATATTAAGTAACTGACACAGCTTTTGATAGAGCATAAAAGTGCCGCGCGCCTTACCTTCTAAGCTGTAACCTGCAATATGCGGCGTGGCAAATTCAGCCAGTGGTACGAGTTCAGGCATCGGTGTTGGCTCACCTTCCCACACATCGAGTACAAGTTTGAGATCATCACGCTGGCGTTTAGCTCTGACAAGTGCTTTGTTATCTATCACATCACCGCGGCAGCAATTCACTAACCATGTATTGGGTTTGAGCGCCTTTAAGCGCGCCTCATCGAACAAATGTTTGGTTTTATGCTCGCCCGTTCGCGTGATGGGCACATGTAAACTGATGATATCGGCCTGCGCCATGATGGTGTCTAAACTCACAAAACTACGCGGATCGCCCTCTGCAGCTTTAATGGGATCGTTAAGCAGTACTTTAATACCATAGGCTTGCAAACATTTTGCCGTTGCAGTGCCAGTGTTACCCGCGCCCACTATGCCGACGACCTTGCCCTTAAGCGGCGAATCAAACCGCTGTGCTAGCTCCAGCATAGCGATAAAAGCAAATTCCCCAACCGCAGTCGCATTGCAACCTGGCGCATTAGAGAAGGGGATATTACGCTCGGCAAGGTAGGCTAAATCCACATGATCTGTGCCTATAGTGGCACTGCCGACAAACTTCAGTTGATGATTGTCCGAGAGCAACTCGGCATTCACTTTGGTGACTGAGCGCACTAATAACACATCGGCATCGCGCACTTGCACTGCGGTTAACGTGCGGCCATTAACAGGAATAATTTCCCCGAGATCGCCAAATAGCGGTTCAACATAGGGCATATTTTCATCGACTAAAATCTTCATGGGCACCTGATCTAAAAAAAGTGGGAATGGAAGGCATCAAGATGCTCGGTATTCTAACAAGACTAATGGGATAAATCCTTGTCGATGCAACAGGTTTACAAAAAACGCCCATAAAAAAGGGAAGCCTAAGCTTCCCTTCTATCGCGTTTGATAAACAAACTTATTTGAATTTACGCATCACTAGCGTGGCGTTTGTACCGCCAAAACCAAAGCTGTTACTCATGACTGTATTCAGCTCAGCATCGCGATATTCACGCACGATAGGCATATCTTTCGCCGCTTCGTCCAGATTTTCGATATTGATGCTTGGAGCAATAAAGCTGTTTTCCATCATGATTAAGCTGTAAATCGCTTCATGTACGCCTGCGGCGCCTAATGCATGACCTGTCATAGACTTAGTCGATGCAATCGGTGGGCACTTGTCTTTGAAAACTTCACGTAGCGCTTCTAATTCACGCACGTCGCCCACTGGCGTTGAAGTGCCGTGAGTATTGATGTAATCGATTGGGGTATCGACATCCATCATCGCCATTTGCATACAACGCACAGCGCCTTCACCCGATGGCGCCACCATGTCATAACCGTCTGAAGACGCGCCATAACCAATCACTTCAGCGTAAATTTTTGCGCCGCGAGCCAGAGCATGCTCTAACTCTTCAACCACTAAAATACCGCCGCCGCCAGAAATCACAAAACCATCACGGTCTGCATCATAGGTACGAGAGGCTTTTTCGGGTGTGGCATTGTACTTGGTTGACAGTGCGCCCATAGCGTCGAAGCCCATGGTCAGTGTCCAATCCACTTCTTCAGCACCACCGGCAAACACCATGTCTTGCTTACCCATTTGGATAAGTTCAACGGCGTGACCAATACAGTGGGCGCTAGTTGCACAGGCTGAACTGATAGAATAATTCATGCCTTTAATTTTAAATGGCGTGGCTAAACAAGCGCTGGCCGTGCTCGACATGATGCGAGGCACAATATACGGACCTACGCGTTTAACGCCTTTTTCACGCAATGTATCGGCAGATTGTACTTGGTTGGACGATGATGCGCCGCCTGTACCCACAATCAAACCTACGCGCGGATCTGAATACTGTTCTTCAGTTAAATTGGCATCGGCAACCGCTTCTTGCATAGCAATGTAGGCATAAGCTGCCGCATCACCCATAAAACGCAATGCCTTACGATCGATATGCTCAGCAGGGTTTAACTTGATGTCACCCCATACATGGCTACGTAATTGCATCTCTTCAAACTGAGCTGAATGCGTAATACCACTGCGGCCCGCTTTCAGTGACTCGGTCACTTCTTGCTTGTTATTACCGATACTTGAAACAACACCCATTCCGGTGATCACGACTCTTTTCATTTTATTGCTATCCATTGTGTACATGTCAGTACCTACTTTTCGCTGAGCCAATAGTATCTGTTTTGACTCAATTAAGTGGTCAGCTTTCCATAAAGGCGAGTAAAATAATGCCAATTATGAGACCGAGAGTAAATTTCTTTGACTGCAGAGCCCAATAAACCTTGCCAAATTAAGCGTGATTACCAGCAATTAATCAACCTTTATCCCGCAACAGCTCACACTGATGCACACTATCTCAGCAAGTTGAGCATTTATCAGCAGCGGGTATTTGAGGCTCATTCACAGCAAAAACTCTTAGTATTAGGGCAAATAGGTTTAGGCAACGGGCTTGAACTCTTATCTTGGTGGCGCACTCAGACAAATCCTAACCAACGATTACTCCTTAACGTATTCGAACCCAATCCGATTAATGCGTACGAACTTAAATTACTTTGGGATCAATCCGCCAGTTTAACCAAAGTGCCTGAACTTGAGCCACTTGCCCAACGCTTACTTCATACAGAGCCGACGGCTATTATAGGTTGTCAGAGATTAATTTTTGATGACGGTCGTACCACAATCGACCTGCACTTTGGTGATATTCAATCCCAGCTCTGTTCACTCATCCATTCTCCGCTTCACCCCGTTCAGCACTGGCTGGTATTGCCCCATCTACAAAATGGGTTAAATCAGCAGATCCATTGGCAGATGGCAAAACTCAGTGACGATGGCGCCACTGTGACAACTATTGGATTAAACGAATCAAGCGGATTAAGCGAAACACCTGTGAGCCGTTTCCAAGCCTGTGGCTTTGAGGTGAGGGATTTTACCTGCGCTGCAATACAGACAAACCATCAGCCTGATGCCATTTTGTTACACGAGCGCCACGTCTTACGCCAGCAAGATGCTAAAGCCTATGCCTTTAATCCTATGGCTGCAATCTTACCCTCGAATGCGCCCAGCTCGATTGCCATCATAGGCGGCGGGTTAGCCTCGGCGCATTTGGCACTGTCTTTGGCGGAACGCGGCCAAAGTACGCAGCTCTTTTGTAAAGATGCCAAGCTCGGCCAAGGCGCCTCGGGCAATCGCCAAGGGGCGATTTATCCGCTGCTGACACCGGAAAATGATGAATTAAGCCGCTTCTTCCAGCAGGCATTTTTATTTAGTCGACGTAGAGTACAGGCGCTGACTTCTGTCCCTGCCCCAAATCAAACGCCGATTTCCCATGATTTTTGCGGGGTATTGCAAACTGCCCACGATAAACGCAGCCAATTACGACTCGATAAAATTATTCAAAGCCAGAACTGGCCAAGTGAAATTGCCTATCGAGTCGATGCGCAGCAGGCCAATTCTCTTGCGAACATTAATATCGACAAATCAGGCTTTTTCTATCCGCTGGCTGGCTGGGTTTGTCCCTACGAATATGCCGAAGCCGCACTACAAAAAGCGCAGCAGCTTTCTGAGGTCAAACTCCATTTGGAGACTGAGATCCTTGAAATTGAGTATCAAAGTGAAGGTTGGTATTTAATCACCGCGAAGCATCGCTTTGGCCCCTTTGCACAACTTGTGCTCGCCAATGGCGCAGCGCTCACGCAATTTGATGCCAGCAACAAATTACAAATTAGCCCTTTTCGCGGCCAAGTCAGCCATGTACCCGCTCAATTTCAATTGAGTCAACTCGCGACAGTGCTGTGCGCAAACGGTTATTTGACCCCGAGTCACGAAGGACTCCACTGCCTTGGCGCGAGTTACGTTAAAGAACCTAAGCATTTAGATTTTTGCCCGCTGGAGCAGCAAGAAAACCTCGCCAAAATGCACGAGAGTTATCCTAATCAGTCTTGGCTTGAAGATATCGACATGAGTGGCAACAATGCCCGTGTTGGCGTGCGTATGGTCACGCGGGATCATTTCCCTATGATGGGCTGCGCGCCCGATGTGCCAAAAATTATTAAGGATTATGCAGAGCATCAACTCACGAAAGAAAGTCGCCGCTACTGGCAAACCACGCCAGCACCCGTGCATCAAGGGCTGTATATTCTTGGCGGGTTAGGCTCACGGGGGTTAAGTTCTGGGCCACTGGCCGCCGAATGTCTCGCGGCGCAGCTTTGCGGCGAACCAATACCGCTCGATAAAGCGACTCTGTGTAAACTCAACCCTAATCGTATGTGGCTGCGAAAGTTACTCAAGGGAAAATCCCTCTAGCTTTGCCATCGCCTGTGCAAATAAAAAAGGGATTAAGCCTTAGCTTAATCCCTTTTTTAAATGTTTTTTGTAAATCACTTAAGCTGCAGTAACAACAATAGTGTTATCACTGCTGCTAGGTTCAAGACAGCTAGGCTCTACACAACTAGCCTCAATATGTCGGGGCTTTCTCGATTCTCTCGCCACTTTTACCCGAGTACGATTGTTGTTATCACGACTCTGACGGATCAGCGCATCGCCGCTTAAGTTCGAAGGTAGACCAGATGCTAGGCTCGATGTCAGGCTTGCAGCCTCACGGTGGGATTTAGCCAATCTGTCGTATAGCAACACATTGACCGAAGCCGCAAGATTCATACAACCAACCGTAGGCACATACACTACAGCATCAGCCTTATCGATAATCTCTTGGCCAATGGTGCCATCTTCAGGACCAAACACATAAAAGGCTTTTGCGGGATGGACAAAATCCGGCAGCGGCGTTGCGCCCACCACCAAATCGACACAGATAAGCTGAGTGCCCGCCGGAATCGCGGCTAACAATGAAGTGACGCCCGTGAGCGGAATGCGCTCGCCAGCATCTTTAGTATCGACATGGTATTGCACAGCACCCGAACGCGCGGCTAACTCGTAGCGCCTGCCAGTGTAAAATACGCCATCGACGCCATAACAACCCGATGCGCGCATAATGCCACCGACGTTAACGGGCGTTTTAGGATTCACTAAACCGATAAATACCGCGCTAGCATCGAGCGTTTGCTCACAGGCTAATTCAGCACTCGGCATTTCTACACTCGTTACTTCGGTATTAGTCACGTGCTCGTTGTCAGTCATCGGCTGGGAGCTAGGCAACATCCAATTCGCCTATAATCTTTGCCTGCAGCTGTGCCCATGCCTGTTCAACCAAGGCATAATCGGCATCGTTTAATTCTTGGCGCGCGAGTGCTAGACAGTCGGTCATTTTTAGCATTAAAGCATCAAGATCCGTTTCACCCTGCGCTTCCAATTGGGATAACACTACGGCCACATGGCCCTGTAAGTAGCCACAGGCAAACAAAGCATCGTCATCACCATGACTAACAACGCTGGCGATCCACTGTTCTAATGCGTCTTCGTAATGCTCTAACATGGGTCTAACTCTCCATTAATACTGGATTGGCCGACACATCTGCTGCGACCAATAAATCTGGATTGGCCACCTGATACATGACGTAATCATGGTAGCCCGTCGTCACTTTATAATAGCCGCCAAGCTCGCTATCTAATTTAGGGTCGCCACTATCCACAATTAGTGGTCGTCCATCAAGTGCTTTTAGCTTAGTTTTTGTGGCAAGGATAATAATATTGTCTTTTCCGATGCGCCGAATGAGCTCGGGTGACAACTGTTGATTACCGCGCCCTAAGATATGGCCTTGGCCGCCAATCAGAGTGATCACCAACTTAGTCGGCTTATCTTGAGTCAGTTCAAGTAATTCATTCGCGGTTAAGTCACTGCCAACAAGGTTTTTATCTTGAATGAGATCAACACCGAGCAGGGTATTATCGAGGCCTAACTCTTCCATCACAAAGGCAACCGTACTGCCAGAGCCCATGATGTACAGTTCATCTTCCATTTGATTGATCACATCGGCGGCGATATCGGCCAGCACGAGTTCATCGACTTCCTTGCCGCCCATCTTCACCGCTTGCACATAACGCGGCTCGGCGGGCACTAAGAGCTCACCAAAGCGTTTAGCGCGCACTGTGCCTTGGCGAAAAGCCACTTCATCAATATCCATCACATCGGCGGACATCAAACTGACAAGTTCGCCATCGAGTAACATCTTGACCACCATGCCAGACGCATGGGGCGTAATACCGTAAACGCCGGAATGAATTTTAACCCCAGCAGGCACGCCGAGTACGGGGAGTTTATCGTCGATAGTGCCTCGTTCAAATACGGAGTAAACATCGCGGGCCGTGCCATCACCACCAGCAAAAAGGAGTAAATCCAGTGGTTCATCCAGCAGCGCACGCACAACGGCCTGCGTATCCAGCGCCTGAGTTTTATCCGGAGTTTGATATACCACTCGCATGGTAAAACCGAGTGTTTTAGCGGCGTCTTCACCCATGATGCCTGAAGCGGTAATTACTTCAATGTCATCACTATAATCACGAATTACCTCGAGGGCCTGCATCATACGCAAGGCGGCTTTGGGTTCTGCGCCTAAAGCGATCGCCTCTTCGGCAACGCCATCGCTGCCCTTGAGACCAACACTGCCACCTAAGCCTGCTAATGGATTGATAACTAACCCTAAACGAAACCGAATCACCCTTTACCTCACTTAACGCAATCTTTTGATTTTTTTATATTTTTATCTTAATGGATATGACTAGGCCGCATGGGCTGCAACACTCGGTTTATCCTTAGGAATAAAGAATACCGCCAGCATAGCGGCAAAAGCGCATACTGCGGCAAATACCCAAGACCAAACCGCCCCGCTACCATCGCCCCAAATATAGCCACAAATCCAAGTACCGAGCGCGCCGCCAACCCCAAAACTTAAACTGGCGTATAGGGCTTGACCTTGGCTTCTGTGACTCGCATCGAAATGTTTATGCACAAATTGAATCGATGCAGCATGGGTTAAGCCAAAGGTAAAGGCATGTAATAATTGGCTAAAGCCAAGCCACAACACGCTATCTACCCCAAAGGCAACCAATAACCAACGCAAGCAAGTCATGCCGATACTGACAATCAATAGGGTGTTAACACCATAGCGGCCGAGTAAACGCGGTGCGAACATAAACATCACGATCTCGGCCATAGCGCCAAGGGCGACAAATATGCCCGCCGAGGATTCGGAGTAACCCGCTTGCTTTAAATATAAAACGAAGAAGCCGTAGAAAGGTCCCGCGCTCATTTGCAGCAACATCGCCGAGACTAAGAACCAAATAATCGCCCGATTCCATTGCAATGGCGGCCGCACTTGGCTGGTGTCGCGCACTAAACGATTTGCTGGTAGTGGCAACGCACAGGCTAACATGCCGATAAATAATGACAAACCGATATAAGGCAACACCTCAGTGCCCCACTGACCAATGGCAAAGCCCGCACCGACAACAAGACAGATATAACCGACACTGCCCCAACTGCGAATTTGACCGTAGCGGCTGGCATTCTCGCCTAAGGTTTCTAAGGTGATCACTTCAAGCTGGGCGAGGATCGCATTCCAAAAGAAAGTATAGAGGGCCAAACTCAGCGCCATATACACAAAACCACCATGGTAGAAGAAACTCAAATACGCCAGCGCGGCGGCTCCCGCGCCCATTTTGATCAGCTCGGCGCGCATCCCCGTTCGGTCAGCCACTTTAGCCCACACATTCGGCGCAACGATGCGCGTCGCCATCAGGATGGCGAGTAAAAAGCCAATTTCTTGAGGATTAAAACCGCGATTTTCGAAGAAGACCCCAAGATAAGGGACCATAGTGCCGAGAATAGAAAAGAAGAAAAAATAGCAGGCACAAAGCCAGCGCAATTGCCGGCTTGTGCTAGAAGAAGTTGACATTAACGCATTCCATTTATCTCATGCTACTCATTGTATCGTTATCGCATACCAGCTATTTCATGCGCCTATCTCATACCCCTATCTCATTCCGAGAACGGGCGTGTGACTGCGTACATCCTGATTTTGCGCTCTGTGTCTTAATAAGTGATCCATCAACACAATGGCAAGCATAGCTTCGGCAATCGGTACCGCGCGGATCCCAACACAAGGATCGTGACGACCTTTAGTGACAACTTCGGCCATTTCACCCTGCGCCGTCATACTTTGACCTGGCACGCTGATGCTGGAGGTGGGTTTTAACGCAATATGGGCAATAATCGGCTGACCCGACGAAATCCCACCGAGTACACCGCCCGCATGGTTAGATTCAAAGCCTTGCGGCGACATTAAGTCACGCCCTTCGGAGCCCTTTTGCGTCACGACACCAAAACCATCACCAATCTCAACACCTTTGACGGCATTAATACCCAGCAGCGCGTGGGCGATATCGGCATCGAGTCTATCAAATACTGGCTCACCTAAACCCACTGGCACACCTGTCGCGATAACGGAGATTTTAGCGCCAATTGAGTCACCGGATTTTTTCAGCTCACGCATGTATTCATCGAGCGCTTCCAGCTTGCTAGCATCGGGGAAGAAAAAGGCATTTTGCTCGATTTGGTCAAGATCAATAGTCTGCGCACAAATAGGACCCAGCTGCGACATATAGCCGTAGATCTCGATACCGTGAACTTGCTTTAAATACTTTTTAGCCACAGCACCCGCCGCAACCCGCATCGCAGTTTCACGGGCTGAAGAGCGGCCACCACCGCGGTAGTCACGCATACCGTACTTTTGCTGGTAGGTATAATCGGCGTGCCCAGGGCGAAATAAATCTTTGATATTAGAGTAATCTTGACTGCGTTGATCGGTATTTTCAATCAAGAGTCCAATCGAGGTGCCCGTGGTTTTACCTTCGAAGACGCCGGATAAAATCCGCACTTCATCGGGCTCACGGCGTGCCGTGGTATATCGGGATGTCCCTGGGCGACGGCGGTCAAGATCGTGCTGCATATCGGCTTCGGTTAATTCAAGCCCAGGAGGGCAACCATCAATAATGCAACCCAGTGCAACACCGTGACTCTCACCAAACGTCGTCACTACAAAATTTTGACCAATACTGTTTCCAGACATCCGCTTTGTACACCTTAGGTTATTTGTTCATCGCTCCGCGCCCAGCGAGTACTGGACAATTTATTTTCCCGCTGCAAGCCTAACTGGCAGCGGGAAAAGTCTCAACCTAATTTGCTATCTTAGGCTATTGTGCGTCGCGATAAATACCAAATACCGACTGATTTTCAACCAGTTGATCGCGGGTCAATACGAATACGCCATCGCCACCATTTTCAAAGTTAATCCAAGTGAATGGCACTTCTGGGAACTGCTCAATCAAATGCACCATAGAATTACCGACTTCGACAACGAGCAAACCCGTTGGCGTGAGGTATTGCGCGGCATTGGCGAGTATACGTTTGGTTAAATCTAACCCGTCGCGACCTGAGGCTAAACCAATGGCAGGCTCATGGTGATATTCATCAGGCATGTCGCCAATGTCTTCAGCATCCACATAAGGTGGGTTTGAAACAATCAAATCATACTGAGGCCCTTCTGGGATGGCCGAAAACAGATCCGATTGCATCGGGAAAACTCTGTCCATCACACCTAAGGTTTCGATATTGATTTGCGCCACATCTAAGGCATCATCGCTGATATCCAGCGCATCGACTTCGGCGTCTTCAAATTCATAGGCACAGGCAATCGCGATACAAGCGCTGCCAGTACATAAATCTAAAATACGTGTGACTGGCTTGTTATATAACCAGGGGCTAAAACGGTTAGCGATCATTTCGGCAATCGGTGAACGTGGCACTAACACGCGCTCATCGACGTAAAATTCAAGCCCAGCAAAACGCGCTTTGTTGGTCAAGTAAGGCACAGGTAAGCGTTCTCTCACCCGACGAATGATCAACTCGACAATTTTATGCTTTTCACTGCTGGTCAAGTTACTTAAAATCACTTGCTGACCGATTTCTTCGGGTAAGTGTAAGGCATGGAAAACTAAGGCGATGGCTTCATCCCACGCATTATCAGTACCATGACCATAATACACATTGGCATCGTTAAAACGGCTCACGGCCCAACGTAACATATCGCCAATAGTACGTAATTCTGTCACAGCTTCATCTACAAAGATCTTATCCAAAACGTGCTCCCGCTAGTTTGTTCGCAAACATTGTAACTGAACTCTATTCAGAAACCATAGGATTCAATAGAATACCCGCCATGAATAAAGACGACGACAAAGAAGGCTTGGCGATGTTCTCAGCGCTTATTGATGGAATTAAACCCATCACGCAAAATAAGCGACACTTTCGCATGCCCTTAAAAAGCAAACAGGAAATAGAACTGAAAGAGCAGCAACTGCATGCTAACAGTTATTTCTCAGATACTTATCAGCCACTACTGCCTGTACAAGGGCCGATGCGTTGGTTAGAAGAAGGTGTTGACAGTTTAGAACTCAAACGCCTCAGACGTGGGGATTACCAGCCAGATTTACTGCTGGATTTACACGGCTATCGCCAATCAGAAGCCAAACTTGAGTTAGCGGCACTGATCCAAGCCTGCGTTAAACAGCAAAGCCTGTGCTGCTGCATTATGCATGGTTACGGCAGTGGCATATTGAAACAACAAGTTCCCATGTGGTTAGTGCAGCATCCTATGGTGAAAGCTTTCCATCAGGCCCCTAAAGAATGGGGCGGCGATGCGGCGTTATTAGTGCTGATTGATATTGGTGAGCAGCCGCATAGACGTTAACTCGCTATCGGCTTCAGAGATTAACGTTTCAGATTTAGAGATTTAGAGATTTAGCAAAACAAACGGCCCACATTAAGTGGGCCGTTTGTTTTGTAAATGGGATATAAATCTAGGCTAGCTAATGCTGTGAGGCGCATGTTGCCACACAATCGACGCTTGCTCGGCATGTTTATCAATGAGCGTAATGCCTGACGTCGCGAATAATGGCGGCTCAACGCCAGCCACTAACTCACTGACTAAGTAGCCCAGTAACGGCATGTGAGCAATCACGAGTACTTTATCCGCTTTGTATAACTCAGCATAAGCCACAACCAAGGCGGCTACATTGGCGGGATCGCCAGAAGGCACAAGATCATCGGCGACTAACCACTTACGCGGCTCAGGAAAATGCTGACTCAGTTCCTGCCACGTTTGCTGTGCTCGTAAGTAAGGACTAACTAAAACAAGATCGAAATCAGCCACACTGCGAGCTAGCCAGTTGCTCATCAACACAGTATGGTGCCTTCCAACATCGGTCAGTGTTCTGTCTCTATCAGACTGAGCATTAAATCCGGCGTCACCATGTCTCATCAAAAATAGCTGCATACTTCTCTCGCGACTCAAACTTGTTTTTGTTTTATCCCAATTGTAGCCCTAAAATCCGTTTCAACAAACCTCACAAGACTTAATCTTTAGTCGATAAACACAAGAGATATTTGCTAAAAACCATTAAGACTATCAATATATAACAAGCTATCGTTATCGGAGTGTCTCTTTGCAAGCCTCTCAGTCCATATATAAAAGTCCAAATGATCACCGCCAGTATCGTTATCTTGTATTAGATAATGCGCTCAGGGTGTTATTGGTTGAAGATCAAGATGCCAGCCAAGCTGCCGCATCTATGGCTGTAGGCGTGGGTCATTTTGATGATCCCGCAGATAGACCCGGCATGGCGCACTTTTTAGAGCATATGCTCTTTCTAGGTACTGAGAAATTCCCAGACTCAGGCGAGTATCACGCCTTTATTAATCAGCATGGCGGCAGCAATAACGCTTGGACGGGCACAGAGCACACTAACTTCTTTTTCACCATCAATGAAGAAGTGTTTGCCGACTCCTTAGACAGATTCAGCCAATTTTTTATCGCCCCAAAATTTGATTTAGATTTAGTCGATAGAGAACGCCAAGCTATTGAATCTGAATTTAGTTTAAAGCTAAAAGATGATATCCGTCGGACCTATCAAGTACTCAAAGAGACAGTCAACCCACGGCATCCATTTTCGAAATTTTCCGTGGGTAACTTAGTCACCTTAGGCGGAGAACAGGCACAGGTACGTAGTGAATTACTCGATTTCTATCAAAGCCATTACAGCGCCAACTTAATGACCTTGTGCTTAGTCGCTCCGCTTTCCCTTGATGAATTACAAGATTTAGCCTGCCACTATTTTAGTGGGATCCGAAACTTGAACTTAGTGAAAAACTATCCTCAAGTACCACTATTTTCAGAAAAAGAACTGTTGAGGCAAATCGATATTGTGCCGCTTAAGGAGCAAAAACGCTTAAGCATCAGTTTTAATTTCCCAGGAATTGATCACTACTACAAACGTAAGCCTTTGACTTATATCAGCCATATTTTAGGCAATGAGAGTCATGGCAGTCTGTTGTCGTATCTGAAAGAACAAGGATTAGTGAACAACTTGTCTGCGGGCGGCGGTGTAAATGGTTATAACTTCAAGGATTACAGTATCGGTTTACAGTTAACCGATAAAGGGCTAGGCAATCTCGATGAAATTATCAGCTGCTGTTTTGAGTATATTGAACTTATCAAAACCCAAGGCTTAGATGAATGGCGTTATTTGGAGCGTGCAAACCTGCTCAAAATGGCGTTTCGTTATCAAGAGCAAGTTAAATCACTCGATTTAGCCAGCCATCTCAGCATCAATATGCATCACTATGAGGTCGAAGACTTGGTCTTTGGCGATTATCGGATGGATGGGCTGGATATCCCTGAAACCATTGAGCTACTTGAGCTCATGGTGCCACAGAATATGCGCCTGCAGCTTATCGCCCAATCGGTTAAAACCGATCGTAAAGCTAACTGGTATCACACACCGTACAAAGTCCGCCCAATTGCGCCACAGTCCCTCGCTCGTTGGCAAGTGAACAATATTCGCCCTGAATTACAGCTACCGGCTGCAAATCCTTTTATTGTCGCCGACTCGATTGCCCGTCCGGATAAGAGCGATGTTGACGTGCCAGTGATAGTTGCAGAATCAACTGGATACCGCATTTGGCATAAGAAAGATGATGAGTTTAATGTGCCAAAAGGTCACATGTATTTATCGCTAGATTCAGAGCAGGCAAGTAAAACGCCAAGGCATGCCGCCCTCACCCGCTTATATGTTGAAATGCTACTCGATTATCTAACCGAGCCAACCTATCAGGCCGAAGTTGCTGGATTAAGCTATAACATTTATCCGCATCAAGGCGGAATTACACTGCATTTATCGGGCTTTACCGGCAATCAAGAAACGTTATTAGCGCTATTAATCCATAAAGCCAGAGAGCGCAATTTTACCGAAGAGCGCTTTGCCCTCATAAAATCTCAGCTTCTGCGCAGTTGGCAGAATCAAACACAGGCTAAACCGATTTCACAATTATTTACTAGCCTGACTGTTACGCTGCAAAAAAGCAGTTATGAACCAGCACGTATGGCTCAAATGTTGGAAGATATTAGCCTAGAAGATTTACATAACCATGTACGCGCCTTCTACGAAAAGATCTATCTTGAAGGGTTAGTCTACGGGGATTGGTTAGTCTCTGAAGCACAAGCTCTCGGCAAACGTTTAGAGCACATTTTATCCTTAGTTTCGACGCCGAGCGCCGAGTCCACCAGAGAATTAGTGAATTTAACAGGCCAAGGCACGTTACTGAGAGAACTCGCAATAGATCATCAAGATAGCGCAATTATTGTGTATTACCAATCTGCCGTGGCAACACCCGAAAAAATGGCGCTATTTAGCTTACTGAATCACACTATGTCGTCCACCTTCTTCCATGAGCTGCGTACTGAAAAACAGTTGGGCTATATGGTAGGCACAGGTTACCTGCCGCTCAATCGTCATCCTGGACTTATTTTCTATATTCAGTCACCCACAACTGGGCCCCTGCATTTATTAGAAGCCATCGACGAGTTTATTGCCGACTTTAATTATGCAGTGATGCAAATCACCAACGAAGAATGGGAAAGCACAAAGGTAGGTCTGATTAATCAAATCATGGAGCACGACGCGAACCTCAAAACTCGCAGTCAACGTTATTGGGTCAGTGTCGGCAATAGAGATTATCAATTTAACCAAAGAGAACTCGTCGTAGACGAAATCACTAAGCTCACCCGCACTGATTTACTCAAATTCATGATGCGTAAAATGCGTACTAAGCACAGCGATCGCTTAGTGTTATTTAGCACAGGTGAACAACACAGAACCCAAGCAGCGCTGATGTCAGACAAAATGATCACGGATCTTAAAGTTTTTAAGCAAACGGCAGAAAAGTTTAATTTCTAAACAAAAAACACTTTTGCTCACACATTTGTGAGCAAAGTTAGGTAAACAAACAGAACCGCTACAAATCAGTCCAACTATAGTCGTATCTTTCAGTGTTGGACGTAATCCTGATGTAAAACATGGCTAGCCCATGTTCTACCACTCCATCACTGAACAATTTTACTGCATCTACATGCTGTTAAAAGGATTTTCTGCGGACTCTACTTTGACAAACCGCTCACTTTCTGGAAAAGTGATGTAACACAATTGTTTCATGGCATCCTCGGATAATAAGAACAAACACTATGCCTAAAGCACTCTTTAAAATCGTCTTGCTCGCTTTTTTTAGCTTGCATGCATTCGAAGACGTAAACGCATCTCCCTTTTCTGATAAATCTCCAATTATTCTCCAATCACAATCTTTTGGTGTCCCAGAAGGACTTTCCCAAAGCACTGTTACGTCTATCGTTCAAGACAATGATGGTTATATATGGATAGGAACATTTAATGGATTAAATCGATTTGATGGGAAAAACTTTAAGCATTTTTATGCTAATGATACCAGAACAGGCCTTCCCAGCTCTTTTATTAGAAGTTTACTTATTGATGATAAAGGCATTTTATATGTTGGAACAGATAGTGGCTTAGTCGTATATGATAAACTTCAAGAATCCTTTTCTCATTATGGACTATCGGTAAAAAATTCTCCTGCTTGGAGCCTCAACTCAAGTGATAAGAGTTTAATTGTTGGAACTAACAAAGCAATTATAGATATAAATAGCAAAGAAAAAACATACGAACTTTCAAATAAAGGCCTAAGTGAAATCAAAAAAACGATAAAAGTAGGCGACGATTATTACATAAGAGATTATGCAGGTACGTTATTTAAGCTCACCCAGAATGAATTAAAAGAGATAGCTAAAAAAACAATTGATTTCGAGCAAGAAGATCACTCAACACTACTCATATCATTAAGTGATGGACTATATAATTATAAGGACAATAAAATATTAAAAATTGATCCACGAGTATTTTCTCAACTCACGAAACACAAAAACACTATTTATGGTATCACTAATAAAAATATAGTTAATATTTCTAAAAATAGCATTGTAGGACTTCTAGCCACAGATAGCACAGATAAAACATCTTCATTTTTTGCAACCGAAGATATGTTTATACTAGGAAGTATTGATCAAGGCATCACTATTGTAAAAAAAGTAAATAATTTAGTGCAGAAAACCAACTTAACCACCGATAGCACATGGCATCTTACAAAAAACACTAAAGGCTTTCTGGTTTCATCTGACTCTGAAAAAATAAATCTTTTTGATGAAAATTTAAACCTAATCAAAAGTTTCAGCACTCATACTCAAGGATACAAATACGCAGTTCTAAGTGATGATGGACTTTATTTTGGTACTAATGCAGGGTTATTTTTACTGAAAGATGATTCATCCAGGTTGATTAGCAAAAATATAATATCATCACTCTCTATTAATGAAAATAGTTTAACAATTGCTGCTGGTACACCTGATGGGAAAGTTTTAATCATCAAAAATGGTGAAATTACTAACAGCATTGATACAAAAAAGAATGAGCCAATTTTTGACGTAGAGTTAACATCTGACAACCTAATATATATAGCCGGACAAGATGGACTGAAAAAATATGAAAATGGGTTGTTAGAAAACTTAAACAATGAAATAACTTACAGCATCGAAAAAAGTGATAATGGCATTTACTTCGGAACATCAACATCACTGATGCTTTATAATGATACCAGTAAAAAAATTTCGAGAATACTTTCTAACAATAAAGAGATCTACGCTATTGTAGATAATGATGGTTTTATAACAGCCTCATCACTAAGTGAAGTCATTATTTTTGAAAAAAACAGTAAAGTATCTTATACCTTAAAAACATCAAATGGGAGTCAATATGAGTACAATGCTCCAAATGGTATTAATATAAACGGTAACACTCTACTTGCGGGGATCAGTGGAATTAGTCTAGTATCACCTAAAGATGTTGTAAGCTATGTAAAAAAAAGCAAGGTAAATAAAACAGAAATATCAGATTTCTTAGTATTTAATATAGTTCAAAATCAAGAAAGTAACTATCTAATACAATCAATCGCAGCATCTAATAAAATATCATTGAAATACTCTGACTATCCATTTTCGTTCAACTTTATATCTCCCATGTCAGACGACTCATCAACTAACTACTACTATAGGATGTTTGGCCTTTCTGATATATGGATACCTGCAAATGGAACAAACTCAGCAACATATACAAACTTATCTCCAGGAAATTATACTTTTCAAGTTTATGCGGTTAACTCACTTTCCGGTGAAAAAGCAGCAACAAAAGAGCTTGCTGTCATTATAACACCTCCTTGGTGGTCATCATTTCAAGCAAAATCTATTTATGCTGCAATTGTATTATGTATCTCATATCTAGTAATAAAAACGGTGCTACGTCGTAGAGAAACACAAAGACAGATTGTACTCAGCGAAGAAAGATTAAAACTTTCCCTTTGGGGAAGTGGTGATGAAATGTGGGACTGGGATATAGAAACTGGCAACATTTTTCGCTCCAATATTTGGGGAGCACTTGAATTTCCCCGTGATGGACATCGTTCAGGTAAATCGGATGAAGAGAGTAATATACATCCTATGGATCAAGAACGTGTTCGTGAAGCACTCAATAAGCATTTTTATGGTGAAACAGATCATTTTGAAGCCGCATATAGGGTAAAAGGCAAAGACGACAATTGGGTATGGATTTTAGACCGCGCCAAGATTGTAGAGCGGGATGACAAAGATAATGCCCTGCGAATGACTGGAACGATTAAAAATATTAGTCAATTTAAACAAAAAGAAGAGCAGCTGAAACTCTTTGAAAAAGCGATTGAAAATATTTCAGAAGGCATGTTTATCCTCGACAATGAATACCGTTTTGTCGAAGTCAACGAAGCTTGCTGTAAAATTTCATTACGTAACCGAAATGACTTTATTGGCAACTTACTCACATTTGATTTATATCCAGAAACCTTCTCCACCCAAATCAGAACCATGTTAAAACAGCAAGGTCGCTGGGCAAATGAAGTCGAAGCCGCCAGAGGAGATAACAGTCACTTCCATATGGAGCTCACTATCGATGCTATCTATGATGAGTTAGGCGAATTATCACACTACGTTGGTGTTTTTTCTGATATATCAAGACGTAAGCAGCAAGAAGAAGAGCTTAGAAAATTAACTAATAACGATCTCTTAACTGGACTGCCAAATCGCTCCAACTTACAAGTGACCTTAAGTAACCTAGTGAATCGAGAAATAGCTCATGCGCTTATGGTGCTTGATCTTGATAATTTTAAACGTATTAATGACTCCTTAGGCCATCAAATTGGGGATGCATTATTAAAGCTCGTTGCTACCCGCATTAAGTCCTTACTTCCTAAAAATACCAGTATTTATCGTCTAGGCGGAGATGAATTCGCCATTGTATTAGACAAGGGTTCAGATATAAGCGCCAGCGCTGCGATTGCTAACCGTATTATTGAGGGATTAAAACCTGCATTTGACGTTAGCAATGAACAGCTAGTCCTAGGATTAAGTATTGGCATAGTGCTATTCCCAGAAGATGAGCAAAGCGAGCAAGCATTACTGAGAAAGGCTGACATTGCTATGTACCATGCTAAGTCAGCAGGAGGTAATTGCTACCAGTTTTATTCTGAGTCTTTAAACCAACATGCAATTAGGCAATTAGAAATAGAAAATCTTATCCGTGAAGGCTTAAAAGATGATCTATTTGAAGTTTATTATCAACCTAAGGTTGATCTTAAAAGCGGTAAAATTGCAGGTATGGAGGCTTTAGTCAGATTAAATCATCCAGTACATGGCTTGATACCCCCAAATGATTTTATTCCGCTTGCTGAAGAAAACGGCTTAATTGTTGAAATTGGTGAAATAGTCTTACGCAAAGCCTGTTTCGCAGCACAGAAATGGCGTGAACAAGGCATATTCAGCGGCAGAGTCGCCGTCAATTTATCGTCACGTCAATTTGCACTGCCCGATATTCAACAGCGAATAGAGTCAATATTAAGACTCACTAAACTACCTGCATGTCATCTTGAATTAGAAATAACTGAAGGTACCGTCATTAAACAGCCGGAAACGGCGATTATCGTCATGCAGCAACTGGCTAAAATGGGCGTTAGTTTAGCACTCGATGATTTCGGCACTGGATACTCGTCCCTTTCATACTTAAAACGTTTCCCGATTCATACTTTAAAAATTGATAAAGCTTTTGTTGACGATATTGATAAGTCTGATCGCGATCTCAAAATGGTCGATTCTATTATCACTATCGCCCATAACATGGGGCTTTCTGTTGTAGGAGAAGGGGTAGAACAAGCTGCACAATTGAACATTTTACGGGCACTCAACTGTGAAGAAATTCAAGGCTATATTTTTAGTAAGGCCATAAAGGAGACCGAATTTACCTTGCTACTCCAAGAAGACATGATAAAGCTAAACACAAAAAGCAACATTATATAATCAATTTACTCTCAACTTGATTGCGACTTACAACATTGGCACAACAAGTGCAGTAGCACTATCAGTGTCAATAATAAATCAATATCAACTACCCTGAGAGAGAATTAGAATGATGAAAGGAATCCTTGCCGCCGTTACTTTATTATCTTCAATTAGTTTTGCAGTAAATACTTATGCACTTGAAGATAGCACTAAATTAGAACCAGCAGCTAAGTCAATTACTTCAGAAGAACCTGCAGTTAAACTTGCTCCAGTAGAAGTAACTGGGCATCCATATGTGAAGTTTAAACCTTTTGAAATCGCTGGGCATCCTTATGTGAAGTTCAAACCTTTTGAAATCGCTGGGCATCCTTACGTGAAGTTCAAACCTTTTGAAATCGCTGGGCATCCTTACGTGAAGTTCAAACCGCTCGAAGTCGCAGGACATCCTTACGTTAAATTTATTAACTCTGAAGTTGCATAACATTAATCAGGTTAAGGAGAGTGACTATGTTAAATTCAATCAAAAAAGCACTCGGTTTATCCAAACCAGCGCGTAAAAAAGTTAAGTTGCCTGAAGGCTTGAATCACCTTGAAGTGATTTCTGCAAAAGGTTGGTGGAACTAATTTAAGTTCTGTAGCCATGAGTCTAACTCATGTACAGTGATAGTTAATTAAGCTAGCGCGGCTTAGAAACAATAAAGGGAGCATTGGCTCCCTTTAGTTTTAAGTGAATATAAAAGTACTAAATAGTCATGTAAATTACATAACAGATTGATAAATTAGCTATTTAATATTCCTTCCTCACTACAACGGATTTTCCTCAAGGCTAAATGGCGGTGTGTCGTAAAGAGTGGATAAGCCAGAGGCCCGAGCACAAAACCCAGCAGCACCCAATGCTTAACAGTAAGACCTGCGGTAAATGCAGCTAAGCCGAAGTACCAAGCCGAGATTAATGCGATAAAGATAACCAGCAAAACCACAAACCACCTCTTTAAAAACAACTAAATAAATCATAAAGGTAGAGAAATTAATTCCTCATCAAAATGCGAATGCTACTCGCGTAGTCTTGGTGATTGATGCACATGTTAAATACGTCATTTTAACGGCAGGATAAAAAGTTTTCCGCACTATGCATAAACGAGCAACACTCATTCATCGCTACGCTCTCAGTACAGAACAGGTAACACCGAACTCTCGATAAAGGGCTCGGATTATACAAGATCCACATCCCCAATGTGAACATTTTTTAGGCAAAAGCATGCCTTGTGGCAATAAAAAAAGCGGCAACAAACTGCCGCTTTTTTTGTTCAATTTTGATTAACTAAGACCTAGATTAACTATGACTTAGATTCACTGAAACTTAGAAAAAGTGCGCGTTTTCTTGAGCCATGGTTTTTAAGCGCTCACAAGGTTCGAATCTGTTACCGAATTGACTTTGATAACCTTCAAGAATCTTCACTAAGTTCGCGGCGCCTAAAGTGTCAATATAATGGAATGGGCCACCGAGGAATGGCGGGAAGCCAATACCAAAAATGGCGCCAATATCACCGTCTCTTGGCGATGCAATAATACCATCATCTAAACAACGCACCGCTTCATTGAGCATTTGTACGACACAACGCTCGGCAACCGCTTTTGCGTCTTTATTGGTGCCAGGCTTAATGCCTAACACGCCATAAACACTCTCATCGACAGCTTTAGCTTTCTTGCTCGATGCGCCGTATTGATAGAAACCTTTGCCATTTTTACGGCCTTTACGATCGTCACCTAAAAGCTTGTCAAATGCCGCTGGCGCTTTAAAACGTTCACCCAATTCTTTCTCAAGGATCGGTGAAATTTTTGCGCCCACGTCGATACCCACTTCGTCGAGCAAAGTAATCGGTCCCACTGGGAAGCCAAATTTCACTAAAGCTTTATCCAAATGCTCAACACTTTGGCCTTCGAGTAGTAATTGCGCCGCCTCGTTCATGTAGAGCGCCAGAATACGGTTTACATAGAAACCCGCGCCATCTTGCACCACTATCGGTGTTTTACCTTGCTTACGGGCAAATGCGACAGTTGTCGCAATGGTTTCTGGCGAGGTTTTAGCGTGGGCAATCACTTCCACCAGCGGCATTTTTTCCACTGGCGAGAAATAATGCAGACCAATCACATTTTCAGGACGCGTCGCCGCCTCGGCGATTTGGCTAATCGGCAAAGATGAGGTGTTTGACGCAAAAATAGTGTGCTCACCACACTCACGCTCAATGTCTTTCACCATTTGATGCTTAAGCGCTAAGTCTTCAAATACCGCTTCCACAACGATGTCGGCATCTTTAACGCCTTTATACTCAGTGGTTGTAGTCATCAGTGCCATTAAGTTGTCACGGGCAGCAGGCGTCATATGACGGCGCTTTACCCCTTTATCCAACAACTTATAAGCGTAGGCTAATGCATTGCTTAAACCTTTTTCGTTGATGTCTTTGACGCGAACAGGGATTTTAGCCTTAGTGGTAGTCACAGAGGCGATGCCTCCGCCCATTAAACCACCACCTAAGATCACCGCTTTCTTCACTTTACGCGGCGTAGCACCCTCAGCGCCGGTTTCTTTCTTCATTTCTGTGGTAGCGAAGAAAATACTGCGCAGCGCTTCAGATTCTTTTGATACCACTAATTCGGCAAAGTGACTCGCTTCGACTTCTAGCCCTTTTTGCATCCCCTTCGCAATCCCTTGACGCACGCAGTCAATAATTTTGGCTGGTGCTGGATAATTACCTTGGGTTTTCTTTTCGACTTGTTTAGTCGCTTGATCGAAAATAATGTTACGGCCAAAGCTCGTGCCTTCAAGCACTTGATTAACGAGTGACTTTTTAACAGGTTTCGGTGCACGTTTACCAGCAAGCGCCATCTCAACTGCGGTTTGCAGCAAAATGGTCTGCGGTACAACATCATTCACTAAGCCCATTTTCAAGGCTTGTTTAGGACGGATTTGTTTACCGGTTAGCATCATATCTAAGGCGGTGGTAATACCGACTAAACGAGGCAAACGTTGAGTCCCACCGCCGCCAGGTAATAAGCCAAGTTGAACTTCCGGTACGCCGAGCATGGTTTTACCATCGTCGCTACATACCCTTTGATGGCAGGCTAAGGCTAACTCTAAACCACCACCTAAACAGGCACCATGGATTGCCGCAACTACAGGAATTTTTAAGGCTTCTAACTCATTAAAAACCACATGCCCTTGCTGGGATAAGGCTTTGGCATCGCCCGCCGTTTTACAGGCATCGAGCATAGAAATGTCCGCGCCCGCGACGAAAGAATCTTTCTTGCCCGAGATCAGCACGAGCCCACGAATATGAGGATCGCTTTTAATCTCAGCCAGAATCTCACTGATTTCAGGGCCAAACTGTGCTTTTAGGGTGTTCATGGTTTCGCCAGGAACATCCATAGTCAAAATGGCAATGCCGTCGTCGCGGCGGGTTAAATTAAAGGTCTTTTCCATGCCGATTACTCCACTTCCACTATCATAGCCACACCCAAACCACCGGCCGCACAAGCCGTCGTTAAGCCAGTTCCACCACCACGGCGCTTAAGCTCACGACACACTTGGGTGATTAAACGGGTTCCCGTTGCCGCAAAAGGATGACCATAAGCGAGCGAGCCACCGAGCACGTTAAACTTGCTCATGTCGATTTCGCCAATCGCGCGGTTGCGGCCGAGTTTTTCTTCGGCAAATTTTTTCGAAGCAAACATCTGCATATTCGCTAATGTCTGCGCCGCAAAGGCTTCGTGCATTTCAATCAGGGTAAGATCTTCTAATTCCATTCCGGCACGTTTTAACGCCAGTGGCGTCGCGTAGGATGGCCCCATCAGCATATCTTGCCACACATCAATGGCGCTAAAGGCGTAACTCTTAATGTAACCAATAGGTTGATAACCTAAGGCTTTGGCTCGACCTTCACTCATCAAGATAATCGCTGAGGCACCATCCGTCAGTGGCGTACTATTGGCCGCCGTCACAGTACCGTGTTGTTTGTCGAATGCAGGGCGCAACTTAGCATATGACTCCAATACTGAATTTTCGCGGATATTGTTATCACGATCGATAAACTGCTTATACGGCGGTATATGCGCGACCATAACTTCGTCACGCAAATGGCCAGAAGCCCAAGTTTCACTCGCTAAGGTGTGTGAGCGGTGCGCTAAGGCATCTTGATCGGCACGGCTAATATTGTAGGTTTTTGCCATCTGCTCGGCGGTTTGTCCCATAGACAAGCCCGTTGAGTACTCTGCCACCGCAGGCGGCACAGGTAATAAATCCTTTAAACCTAAACGACGGAAAATTTGTAATTTTTGCCCAAAACTACGGGCTTTATTCAGATCGACTAACGCATGGGCTAATTTTTTCGATACACCGATAGGCAATACAGAGGAAGAGTCGGCGCCGCCCGCAATACCGATTTCGATATTACCCGTCATGATAGATTCAGCCACGTTTACGGCAGATTGAA
The DNA here is from genome assembly GCF_025654235.1 of Shewanella sp. SM32. Classification (NCBI taxonomy): domain Bacteria; kingdom Pseudomonadati; phylum Pseudomonadota; class Gammaproteobacteria; order Alteromonadales; family Shewanellaceae; genus Shewanella; species Shewanella sp. SM32. The sequence continues at coordinate 136,448 of NZ_JAKKRO010000002.1, forward strand.
AGCTAGTTGCACAGGCGCGAGTGACACTATAGGCATCGGTCGACACATTCATGCCAGTACCGAGTACGATTTCACGGGCAATGTTAGGTGCAGCCGGCATTTGCACGACTTGTCCATACACTAATTGCTCAATCAGCTTAGGATCGAGTTCAGAGCGCGCCAATAATTCATTGACCACCATTTTGCCCATATCGAGCGCCGATACACCGTGGAATGCCGTGGCTTGCTTTGCAAAGGGCGTTCTTAAACCCGCTACAATGGCGATACGTTCACCCTTGGCGTTCGTAACCTGTTGTCTATCACTCATTTGTCACCCTCTTTATGTGCGCAATCGCTGAGAGATTTCAGGCGGCGCTAGCTATTTCCGTGTTTGACCCATTGTTTTACGGCGAAAAACGCCCAATAACAGGTCTGACCATTAAAGTGTGATCTGATTCTAACTTCTTGTCAGCAAGTTTTAAACACCTGTTTGTTTTTTTAACACTAGCCAAACCCTAAGGGAATTCTTTACCATAGCTGTTGTCTATAGCCCACACACGTATTTTCAACATAATAAAACGAGTAGCATCATGCCTTTGAGTCGCTTCCACGCATTACGCACTTACCTAAATAAGGTTGTTTTAGGGCAGCCAGTATTGACCGAAAATCTGCTCATTGCCTTAATTGCCAATGGCCACTTATTAGTTGAAGGACCTCCGGGACTGGCAAAGACCCGTGCAGTGAAAGCCTTATGTGACGGGGTTGAGGGCGATTTTCACCGCATTCAATTTACCCCAGATCTGCTGCCCGCCGACTTAACTGGCACAGATATCTATCGCTCGCAAACTGGCACCTTCGAATTTGAAGCCGGACCGATTTTCCACAATTTAATCCTGGCGGACGAAATTAACCGCGCCCCAGCCAAAGTTCAGTCAGCCTTATTAGAAGCCATGGCCGAAGGTCAAGTCACAGTTGGTAAGCACAGCTATAAGCTACCGCCGCTGTTTTTAGTGATGGCCACCCAAAATCCATTAGAGAACGAAGGCACTTACCCGCAGCCCGAAGCACAGCTTGACCGTTTTCTGATGCACTTAAACCTTGATTACCCGAGCGGCGAGACTGAAATCGAAATTCTGCGTCAATCCCGCAAAGAAGCGCTGACCCACGAATTGCCAACCACTGAGCCGATTGCACAAGCAGATGTGTTTGCCGCCCGTGACGAAGCCATGGAAATCTATCTTGCCGAGCCGCTCGAAAAGTACATAGTCGAAATCGTGATGGCGACCCGTGAGCCTTTACGTTACAGCGAAGACTTAGCTAAGTGGCTTGAGTACGGCGTCAGCCCGCGCGCAACTATTTCATTAGAACGCTGTGCCCGCGCCCGCGCTTGGCTGCACGAGCGGGACTTTGTTTCACCGGAAGACATTCAAGCTGTTGCGCCAAATGTATTACGCCATAGACTCCTACTTAGCTACCAAGCACAGGCCGAAGGTGTCAGCCGCGATCACGTGATCAACCACATCTTAAGTCAAGTTGCAGTACCTTAACGGTGAAGATAAAGGTGAAATAAGATGAGTGACACAGCGCGACTCTCAGCCTCAGTCGATGGCTTGCCGCTTTTTGCCGATGGCTTGCATTTAACCGAGCAAGAGCTGCTGGCGTGCCAAAATATCGCCCGTGCTATGCCTGAGCGTTATAGCCGTGCCCGCGCTAATTTAGCGGGCCATCGCAGCAGCTTAATCAAAGGCCGCGGTATGGAGTTTGCCGAGGTGCGCCACTACCAACAGGGCGACGATGTGCGCACCATTGATTGGCGCGTTACCGCTCGTACAGGCACAACTCACACTAAGTTATTTGTCGAAGAACGTGAGCGCCCTATTTTATTGTTAATCGACTTGAGCCAAAGCCTCTATTTTGGTTCGAGTTTATTGCTGCAATCGGTGCAAGCAGGACACCTTGCGACCACCTTAGGTTGGAATGCGATTAACCATGGCGATCGGCTCGGCGCCTTGATCGCATGCGAGTCTGAGCATTTAGAGCTCAAACCCCGCAGCCGTCGTCAGGGCATATTGCAATTGATCTCAGGCCTGCGCCGTGTGCACGAAAATCAGCTCAATCATGTTGGCACTGGCCAGCGCGATCCTGACCATATCCTGCGTGCCTGTCAGCGATTACAACGTATCGCCAAACCCGGCTCCTTAGTTTGGATAGTGACAGATGGCAGCCATTTTAGTCCCCAATGTATCGCGCCTCTCACCGAGCTTAAGCGTCATTGCGATGTGGGTGCCTATCTTATTACCGATCCTCTGCGTCAAGGCACACTGCCGTTACCGCACAACTTTAATTTGCCGGTACGGGATGGGGATGAGGACTTAGTGCTTACCCGCCACAGTTATCAGGCTTGGCTCGACATTCAGTTGCGTCAGCAAAGCGATTTTATCGCCATGATGCAGCAACTGCGCGTTCGCACCCAGCTCATAGATGCGGGTGCTCCCCTAGCCCATCAATTGGAATTATTGCGTTAACTATGGATCCAGCAACAGTGAATTCAGAAATAGCAAATCCACAGGCAACAGTACCTATGCCTTCTACGGCGCCAAATCCAGCACTTGCTCAACTGCAGGATATTATTCATCCCGAACCGATCGGCGCTTGGCCTTGGGCAATCGGTTATTGGCTGGTTTTAGCACTTGTGATTGCCCTCATCACACTCTTAGTTATCTGGCTAAGAAAACGCGCCCGTGACTTCGCACCGAAAAAAGCCGCTAAACAGTTACTCAATCAGCTCGATAGACAAGCGACTTCCTATGCCTCTGACGTCAACACCCTATTAAAGCGCACCGCCATGAGTTACCTCAGCAGAGAAGCAATAGCCTCCTTAAATGGCGAAGCTTGGGCGGCTTGGTTAGACAGCTATTTACCCGCGCCTAAACGCCAACGTATCGGCCACTTGTTGGCCAAACGTCACCAGCCAACGCCGTTGACCTTAGCTGAAGCCAATGAGTTACATGAACTCGCAAAAGCTTGGTTGGCATCGAAAGTAAAACTGAGTGCGCCTGAGCCGAATCTTGTTCAAGCTAAGGGCTACATTCAAGCTAGTGGCGACGCTCAAGCTAAAAGCCAAGCGCCAACCCAGCAAACTGACACTGAAAAAGCGGAGGCACAATGTTAACAATTGCATGGCCTTGGCTATTGATATTATTACCTTTACCTTTGATTTTTTGGCGCCAACAAACCGTGCAAGTGGATGGCGGCCGGCTGCAATTACCCGGAATAAGCCAAACGGGTAAACAAAGCTTAGCGGCCAACACGCGCCAAAGTCGCAAACGCTACTGGCTGATGTGGTGCCTGTTAGTGCTCGCTATTGCTCGTCCTCAATGGCTTGGTGAACCTATCGAACTGCCAAGCCAAGGCCGCGATTTGATGATGGCGGTGGATTTATCCGGCAGTATGCAGATTGAAGACATGGTGGTGAATGGCAAAACCGTCGATCGTTTCACTTTAATTCAGCACGTCGTCAGTGACTTTATCGAGCGCCGCAAGGGTGACCGTATCGGCTTGATCCTCTTTGCCGATCACGCCTATTTACAGGCGCCGCTCACCCAAGATAGACGTTCAGTGGCGCAATTTTTAAAAGAAGCACAAATTGGCTTAGTCGGTAAGCAAACCGCCATAGGTGAAGCTATCGCTCTAGCGGTAAAACGCTTCGATAAAATGGACGAGAGTAATAGAGTATTGATTTTATTGACCGACGGCTCTAACAATGCGGGCAATATCGAACCAGAGCAAGCAGCGCAAATTGCCGCTAATCGTAAAGTGACTATTTATACGGTTGGTGTGGGCGCAGATGTAATGGAGCGCCGTACACTCTTTGGCCGCGAGCGGGTTAATCCTTCGATGGATCTGGATGAAAACCAACTTAAACATATCGCCGACGTCACCCACGGCCGTTATTTTCGCGCCCGTAACAGCCAAGAGCTCGACCAGATTTACCAAGAAATCGATAAACTCGAACCTGTGAGTCGCGACCAGTTAAGCTATCGTCCGCAGGCAGATCTGTTCTATTGGCCGCTGGCACTGGCATTACTGACGAGTCTGTGGATTGCCTTAGGTCAATTACCACTCTTTGCAGCGCGCCGCGTTAAACCCTCTGTCGCAACCACTTCACAGGGGAACATCAAATAATGAGCCTACATTTTATTCGTCCCGAATGGCTACTCGCCCTAGTGCCGCTAGCCTTAGCCTTGTTGAGTTTATGGCGGCAACACGAGAGCCACAGCGCTTGGAATCGTTATATTGCGCCGCACTTAGCCAAGATATTGGTCACCCAAGGCAATAAGAAATCCCGCCGTCCGTTGCATTTATTAGCCTTAACTTGGTTGATTGCGACCTTGGCACTCGCCGGACCTGCCGTTAATAAACAATCCTTACCTGTGTTTGCCGCCGAGCAAGGCCGCGTACTGGTGATGGACATGTCCGTATCTATGTTCGCCACCGATCTTGCGCCGAATCGGTTAACCCAAGCCAAATTTAGGGCAACGGATCTCCTGCGTAATCTTAAAGAAGGTGAAACAGGTTTAGTCGCCTTTGCCGGCGATGCCTTTACTATCAGCCCATTAACCCGTGATACCGGCACATTACTCAATTTACTGCCGACCTTAAGTCCTGAGATCATGCCCGTTCGTGGCTCAAACTTAGCGGCAGGCTTGACCCAAGCCAAAACGCTACTGGCTCAAGGTGGGCATATTCGCGGTGATATTATCCTGATGACAGATGGCATAACTGCTGCCCAGTTTGATGAGGCTAACTCGGCATTAAGTGGCACCCAATATCGCCTCGCTGTCGTCGCTTTTGGCACCAGCCAAGGCGCGCCAATCCGTCTACCCGATGGACAATTACAACGCGACAGCAGCAACGAAGTCGTTGTGGCCAGCACTGATTTCGCTCTGCTACAAAAACTGGCCGTGAATAACAAAGGCGTTCTGATCCAGAATCGCACCGACGGTAATGATCTCGCCCAATTACAGCAATGGTTAAGCGATGCTGGCGATGCGAAAGCCACAGATCTTGATGGTGAAACTTGGCAGGATCTCGGTCCTTACCTCGCCTTATTATTACTGCTACCCGCCCTTTTCAGCTTTAGACAAGGAATCGTGGCCAGTGTTGGATTTGTCACTCTTGCTGGCAGCTTACTGCTCGCGGCTGTGCCTCAGCCAGCCCATGCCAGTGTGTGGGACAATGCCTGGGACAATGTCTGGAAAACCACAGATCAACAAGCGATGCAGGCCTATCAATCCCAAGATTACGCAAACGCCGCTAAGCAGTTTGAGTCGCCCCAATGGCGTGGCAGCGCCCAATACAAAGCCGGTGATTTTGCGCAAGCACTAAAAACCTTCGAGCAAGATAGCTCAGCCCAAGGCCTCTACAATCAAGGCAATGCGTTGATGCAACTCGGTAAACCCGATAAGGCCAAGGAGCGCTATCAAGCCGCGCTTGAGAAACAAGCTGATTTCCCTGCGGCGAAGGCCAACCTTGAACTTGCTGAAAAGTTATTGCAGGAACAGCAACAACAGCAAGGTAAAAACGAGCAACAGGATAAGAACCAAGATCAACAAGGCGATCAGCAGTCCGGTGATCCCAAATCAGGTGTTCAACAGTCTGGCGACCAACAATCCGGTGACCAAAAATCGCAGGATAAACAGCAATCTGACCAAGATAGCGCTCAGAAAGATAAGCAAGATCAAGCGGGACAAAAGTCTCAGGATCAACAGGACGATGCCGACGCGGATCAAAGCCCTGAACAGCAAAAAACGGATGAGCAACAGTCTGAGCAAGATAAGCAAAATGGCAATGCTCAGGACAAGCAGAATGAAGCTCAGCAGGAAAATGAGCCGGTAGACAATTCACCTGTAGAAAATGAAGCTAAGATGCAAGCGCAGGCTAAAGCCGATGCTGAAGAGCAAAAGTCAGCAGAACAGGAAAAGCAAAGCGTTGCCGCCAAAGAAGCTCCAGAGCAAAATACGCGAGATAAACAAGAGGCTGCTATGAGTGAATCGGTCGAGGCACCGCCAACCAATAGCGAGCCACTGCCCGCAGAAATGCAGCGAGCACTGAGGGGCGTGAGTGAAGACCCGCAAGTGTTACTGCGCAACAAGATGCAGTTGGAATATCAAAAACGCCGTCAAAATGGCCAAATATCAAAGGATAACGAACAGTGGTGACGAGACAATTTTTTATCCTGCTACTCCTTGCCATCGGAGTGGCTCATCCCGCCTTTGCACTTAGCAAAATTGAGGCCTCGGTCGATCGCAACCCTGTGATGGAGGGCGAATACTTTGTGCTCAACATCAGTGTCGATGACGAAGTCGATACCGGTAAGCTAGACACGTCCGCCCTACTGAAAGATTTTATTGTCGGCCGTACTAGCGTGAGTCGCAGCACGCAAATCATGAACTTCGATGCAGTCAAAGAAACCCGCTGGCAAGTACTGCTCGCGCCAAAACAACAAGGCCAGTTAACCATTCCAGCCTTTAGTATTGACGGCGTCAGCTCATCGCCTATTCCACTCAAAGTGGTCGAAACCGGTAGCCAGCCCGCGCAAATGAACAATCTGTTCATTGACGCCAAAGTCTCGACCGACGAAGCCTATGTTGGGCAGCTCATTACCTACAAGGTGAAACTCTATCTGGCGGTAGAATTACAAAGGGGCGTATTGAGTGCACCGGTGATCGAAGGCGCACAGATCAAACAAATCGGTGAAGATAGGGATGGTTCAGAGATAGTCGATGGCCGCCGTTACCGCGTGATTGAACGCACCTATGGCATCATTCCCGATTTGCCCGGCCAAGTGAATATCAAAGGTGCAACCTTTGCTGGCGATGTACTGGTAGAATCCCAACGCCGCGGCGGCATGTTTGGTTTTAATGAAAGCAGCCCAATGCAAGCAGGCGCGCCCTCACTGACTGTTCAAGTGAATCCCGCACCAACAAGTTTCCAAGGCCAATGGCTGGTTGCCGATTTAGTGGCGCTAAAAGAAAACTTCCCTGAGGATATTAAAAAGTTTACCGTCGGTAGCCCTATCACCCGCACTATTACGCTGTTGGCTTCCAATGCCGATGAAAATAGTCTGCCTGATATAGTGCAAACTCTGCCCGATGAACTCAAGTCATACCCAGAAAAACCCCAGCGGCAGACCTTTGTGCGCGATGCACAAATTGTTTCGCAGTACAGTATTACTTCGGCAATCGTTCCCAGCAAAGCAGGCACCTTTACCTTGCCCGAAATCAAAGTGCCTTGGTGGAATCCGCGCCTTAAACGTCAAGAAACTGCAACGCTGCCCGCACGTACCATAATCGTTGAAGGTGGTGCTGTCAGTGATACGCCAGCTCAACCAACATGGGAAACCAACTCCGCGGCCGATAAGGGCTGGTCTTGGCTAACCACTGTTTTTGCTGCGCTATGGCTGGTCACTCTAGTCGCTTGGATTATCACCTTAGTCGCTTGGCGCCGCGCCTTAAAAAATCAAACGGCCGCCCCAATTGCAGTAAACTCTTCAATCAGTTCAGCACAATCAGTGACTGCCTCCGGCTTGAAAGGATTAGAGCAAGCCTGCGCCAGTGGCGATGTAAGCAGAATTATGTTGCAATTGCAGCGATATTTCAGTGAGTTACAGCAAACGCCTATGACATTAGATAAGATTGCTGAGCAGTCACCACAACTGGCAGCAGCGATACAGCAACTGCAAATCAAAGCCTACAGTGCGAAGGCCGATAAGAGCCAGCATACTGACAGTGCTAATACGAGCAGTGCGAATTCTAACAATACAAATAGCCACTTAAGCGCCGAATGTACCGCCTTACTTAACGCGGTTAAGGCCTGTGAGCATAAACATTCAAACCCAAAATCAGCGCCATTAAGCCCACTAAATCCTAAATAAATGATGGGGTTAATGACAAAGAAGCGAGTGCTACCATGCTAAATATTCCGCCAAAAAGCCCAAAGATAAAAAATGTTTGCTAACTGGCGCAAGAAATCCGTCGAGCCCGCGGTCTCTTCTGACATGCTAAGCAAACAACGACGATACAACAGCCTAGTCAAGGCGCTACATGCAGACATTTTCCGCTACGCCTATTGGTTATGTGGCGATAAGCACGTGGCTGAAGACATTACCCAAGAAACCTTCTTGCGGGCGTGGCGCTCTTTGGATTCCCTCAAGGATGATAAAGCGGCGAAAGCTTGGCTGATCACGATTCTTAGGCGTGAAAATGCGCGGCGTTTCGAGCGTAAACAGTTCGATTATTCCGACGTTGAGCAAGATACCTTAGAGGACAATATCTCCAATAGCAGTGAAGAGCAGGCCGAGCAATATCTGATCCGTCGACAAATTGGCAAGCTGGATATCGAATACCGCGAACCACTCTTACTCCAGCTCATTGGTGGCTTTAGCGGCGATGAAATCGCCGAACTGATGGAGCTCAATCGCAACACCGTAATGACGCGTTTATTTCGGGCGAGGAGCCAATTGAAAGAATTACTTGAGAAGAATGATGTGAGAGGTCAATCCAATGGATGAGCTTAAATTTAGACGTCAAGCTTATGAAGATCCTCATAATCAAGATGCTGACTTTCTGGCACAAATCAATGCCAAGTCAGAAAACCAAGCCCTAATCAATGAGCTTAAAAACCTTGATACCAAACTGAGCAACGCATTGAAAGTGGATGTGGCTGAGGATCTCGCCGACAAACTCATTTTACGTCAGCAGTTACAACAGCACCATAAACAGCGCCGGCAAACGTTTTTTTTAGTGGCCATGGCAGCCTCGGTCGCGTTTGTGGTAGGCATCAGCTTCAGCCTATTACGCTTAGGGCCTATTGATTTGGCTGAACATGCCTTGGCCCATGTCTACCATGAAGATATTGCCTTGCATGTCGATCAAAATGTCAATTTTAGTCAAGTCAATGCCCAGCTTGCGTCGATAAAAGGCTTTGGCAACGCCAAATTTACCCAACAACCGGGCAAAGTGTATTACACCTCTTATTGCGATTTTCAAGGGGTAAAAAGCCTGCACTTAGTACTTCAGGGCGAACAAAGTAAGGTGACGCTTTTTATCGTGCCACTCGAGAAACGTATGGTGTTGGATAAAACCTTCGCCGACGGTAAATATCAAGGAATGGGCTTTGAAACGCCCGATGCATTTATTTTGCTCATAGGTGAGGATCAAGCTGACCTTCGCTATATAAAAGACGAAATCAATAATATATTTATTTAAGCTATTGTTATAAATTGCATTTAAAAATCAATCTCCGATATTTTCATGTTATCGGAGGTTAGATTTCAATCACACTTACATCTGCTAATGGGCGCACGTTCAAACATCTGGTAGCATGCTTGCCACTTTTAATAATAAAAAGATGGGAAAAGGCAAGATGACGATTGAAACCCCGATTTTAATCACATTTGTTGGTTACTTAGTATTGATGATGGGCATAGGTTTTTGGGCTTACCGTGCTACCGATACTGTTGATGATTATATTTTAGGTGGCCGCAAAATGGGCCCCGCAGTGACCGCACTCAGCGTGGGTGCATCTGACATGTCAGGTTGGCTGTTACTGGGATTACCCGGCGCAGTTTACTTAAGCGGCTTAGGTGCAGCCTGGATTGGCGTAGGATTAATTATTGGTGCTTGGCTAAACTGGTTATTTGTTGCCAAACGACTGCGCATTTATACCCAACTCGCCGATAACGCCCTCACTTTACCGGATTTTTTCGAGAAACGTTTCCACGATACCCAAGGCTATCTCAAGCTCGTTTCCGCAATCACTATTCTGGTGTTTTTTACTTTCTATGCCTCCTCAGGCATGGTCGGTGGCGCGATTTTGTTTGAGAAAGTCTTTGGGCTTGATTACACCGCAGCCCTAGTGATTGGCTCGGCCATCATAGTCGGTTACACCTTTATTGGCGGTTTCTTTGCCGTGTGTTGGACTGACTTTTTCCAAGGCAGTTTAATGCTCATCGCCCTATTGATTGTCCCTTTCGCCGTTTTCGCTCACCCCGAAAGCCATGCAGGTATTGAAACGATTGATCCCGCAATGTTGGCATTGGTCAATGACAAAACCACTGCCATCGGCATGTTATCTTTGCTCGCATGGGGCCTAGGTTATTTTGGTCAGCCACATATTTTGTCGCGTTTTATGGCGATAGGCAGTGCCGATGCCCTGCCCTTGTCACGCCGTATAGCCATGAGCTGGATGGTGTTATCTCTCATTGGCGCGTTAGCCACAGGTATCGCAGGCTCGCTCTATTTCGCCAAAGAGCCATTAGCCAATTCTGAAACGGTATTTATCCATTTAGCTCAAGCGGCGTTTAACCCATGGATTGGTGGGCTATTAATCGCCGCTATTTTATCGGCAATCATGAGTACTATCGACTCACAACTCTTAGTCTGCTCAAGTGTCATCACCGAAGATTTCTACCGTAAATGGTTGCGCCCAAAGGCCGATGATCGCGAGCTAATGATGGTAGGTCGTTTAGGCGTGCTCGCTATCGCTGTGATTGCAGGTGTGATAGCACTCAATCCTGAAAGTAGCGTACTTAGCCTAGTGAGTTATGCTTGGGCAGGCTTTGGTGCGGCCTTTGGTCCCGTAGTCTTGTTATCCCTGTTTTGGAAGCAATATAGCCGTAATGGCGCTATCGCCACTATTATTGTCGGTGCATTAACCGTGGTGATTTGGAAGCAACTCACTGGTGGCATTTTTGAAGTATATGAAATCCTTCCTGGGTTTATATTCGCGACTATTGCGGGTATTTTAGTCAGTAAATTCTCTGCTCCAAGTGAAAAAGTAACGATAGAGTTCGAACAATTTAAGTCTGCACTCTAATCTAGATATGCTTCCATATGTTAAAAAGCGCACAAGTGTGCGCTTTTTACATTTTGTATCCTTTTAAATACCCTACACACCATTACAAACCGTTAACTTCAATTGAAACCCATAGCAGCACCCAAAGCCCTTCATATCAAGCATCTGGCCAGACCATTCAAGCATACTAAAGTATCACTCTTGTTTTAAAGACTTTCAATTAACTGAAAATTAACATTTTTCACTTCTGGTCGGACTTGTTGAGGGTACATTGAATCCATAAGATGCCGGAGACTAATAAATGGATTTAAATACTTTCGGCGGACTAGGACCGAATAAAAATCCAATACTTATAAAAAATAGAGAGAATAATAATGAAAACATTCAACAAGACACTCATTGCCGTTTCTGTCGCATTAGCAAGCACACAAACCTTAGCTTCAGGTTTTCAACTAAACAGCCAATCAGCAACTGGTATGGGCCGTGCATTTGCGGGTGATGCGGTTATTGCCGATAACGCTTCTGTGTTATCACGTAACCCTGCTGCTATGGCATTATTCGATAAAGATGCGATCTCCTTCGGCTTAACTTATGCCGATATTACTGTTGATGTTAAAGATGTTAACTTTGCCGGTGGTGCCGTTGACTTAGGCAGCATCGATGACGCGGGTAGCTCTAAAATTATCCCTAATATTTTCTACATCCACCCCATCGACGATAAGTTCGCCGTAGGTTTTGCCGCTTTCTCTAACTTTGGTACCGGTACCGATGCCAGCTCACTTTCAAAGAGTTTGCCAGCAGGCTCACCAGCACCTTATGATCTGCTTGGCGAAACAGAAGTAACAACGGTTAACTTTAACACCAGCCTTTCATACCGTATTAATGACATGTTCAGTATCGGTGCTGGTATTGATGCCATTTACGGTGAAGGTCGTTTAACCCGTAACATGGGTACTACGCCTTTAGTTGACGTCGACGCTGATGGCTGGGCCTTCGGTGGTATCCTTGGTGCCACGATTGAATTAGATAAAGATAACCGTTTCGGTATCAGTTACCGCTTCAGCCCAACAGTGAATGTTAAAGGTGATATCAACACGATCAGCACTAAAGATCTATCTGCCGTTGGTTTAGGTCCAAAAACAGCACTAGCGACAAGCTTTGACAGCTTAGACGTACCCCTTGCGGATATTTTCCAAGTTGCTGGTTTCCATCAGCTCACACCTAAGTTTGCAGTGCACTACACTGCGCAGTACACCCAGTGGAGCAACTTTGAACAAATCACGGCTAAAGATGGCGTAGCCACTATTATTCCAGGTCAAGCGGGTGCAGGTACTCAACTGCAAGCTGGCGACGTTGCTCTGAAAGAATACCAATGGAAAGATTCATGGTTATTCAGCCTAGGTGGTACTTATACTATCAATGAGCAATTTACTGTACGTGCAGGTTATATGCATGACCAAGGCGTTGTGGACGAAATCAGCTCTATTTCATTCCCAGACTCTGACCGTAACTGGTACACAGCGGGTATGAGCTACCACATCAACCCACAAAACACTGTTGACTTTGGTATCGCTTATATTAAAGGTGAAGAAGTTCACCTGATCGAAAACAGCGCAATCGCAGGCCCTGTTAATGCTATTACTGAATCAAGTGGTATGTACTACTCAGTTCAATACAGCTACCAGTTCTAAGATAAATTCCTAACACCAAAAGCCGCATTTTTTGCGGCTTTTTTGTATCTTAAGCATTTATTGCCTAAAGTTAATTCATACTCCTGTAAACGCAGCTACGGCTATGGCTAAAGTCATTGGACTCGGTGGAATTTTCTTTAAAAGTGTCGATCCCGTTGCCTTGGCAACTTGGTACAAAACCCATCTTCAAGTCCCCATTGAAAACTGGGGCGGCGCCGCGTTTTATCACACAGATAAATCAACTCTTGGCTACCATGTTTGGACTCCTTTCGCCCATAGCACGGACTATTTCGCCCCCTCAGATAAAGGGTTTATGTTCAACTTTGTCGTTGACGATCTAGAGCAAGCCCTCGTACAAGTAGAGCAAGGTGGCGGTCAACCGATTGGTGGTATTGAAGATTCAGAATTTGGCCGCTTTGGCTGGTTTATTGACCCTGATGGCAATAAAGTCGAATTATGGCAGCCAAGCGCGATTCCTCCTGAAAAATAAATGCTTTAAACAGATATTTCAAAACTCATCTCTCAACATAATCCCCCCTGCCTTAAGCGGCATCTATTCCGAATAAACCCAGTGCATGACTGAGGTTTATTCGGTATCGTAGACTGAGTTCATCTAATCAAGAGATTCTTTTTATGGAAAAAAGTAACATCCTTCCTGCCCTACTGTTAGGTGGTTTCCTTTGCGCTGGACTTGTTTATGTAGGCCAGACAGCAAGCTCAGCACTATTGCAAATGAAAGCCATGGAACGCACTGTCACGGTAAAGGGCTTAGCGGAAAAAGAAGTTAAAGCCAATGTGGCAATTTGGCCAATCAATTTCACTGAGGTCGATAACAATCTGCCTAAACTCTACGAGACGGTTCAGCAAAAAACCGATCGTGTTGTGGCGTTTTTAAAGGAACAAGGCTTTAGCGACAGCGAAATTACTGTCTCTTTGCCTTCAATTGAAGATCGCCAAGCCCAAGGTTATGTCGATCCCAACGTCAGATACCGTTACTCGGCAAAAGTGAACCTATCGGTTTATACCCCACAAATTGATCTCATGCTGAACACCCGTAAGCAAATGATTAACTTAGTAAAAGAAGGTATAGCGATCGCCAGCCAAGATTATGATAATCGCACTGAGTTTCTGTTTACCGATCTCAACTCAGTCAAACCTATCATGGTGCAAGAAGCGACTCAAAATGCCCGCGAAGTGGCTGAAAAATTTGCTAAGGATTCGGATTCTCGCCTCGGAAAAATTAAAAGTGCGAGTCAAGGCCAGTTCACTATTTCAGACCGCGACAGCAGCACGCCTTACATTAAACAAATTCGCATCGTTTCCACACTAACCTATTATTTAAATGACTAAACTTTAGGTTTAATTTGAAACTCTGAAGCACGAGGAATAAGGCGCTATAGGCCTTATTCCTTATTCCTAAATTAGGTAAAAACACTACATTAAATTTTTCTAATAAATATTGATTGCCTATTGAAAACAACTCCATTAGAATTTTCTCATAAATTACATCTGGGGTGATATAAGTTATGACATCAATTTCTCGTGCTTTTTTCTTACTGCTGGCACTTTCCAGTACTCAAGCTCAGGCTGCCTCAGTCGAAACCATCGAAGTCTTAAATAAACCCTATCCGAATTGGGTCACCTTAGACGCCACTATTGAAGCAGTAAAAGCGGCGACGGTATCGGCGCAAACCTCTGGTCGAATTGTCAAACTCAACTACGATGTTAACGATGTCGTCCCCGAAGGAGCCGCCCTACTGGAAATTACCAGTAAAGAGCAAGGCGCTGAACTGGCAAGCTTTGAGGCTGATCTAGCCAAAGCGAAGGCTTTAAATGTCGAAGCTCAGGCACAATACAAACGTTATAAAGAGCTATTTCCCCAAGGCGCGATTTCTAAGGGCGCGATGGATGAAGCCACCGCCAATGCTAAAGCAACAGAACAAGCCGTCAGTGCAGCACAAGCCCGTGTCATCAAAGCCAACGAATCCTTAAAATACACTGTCGTTTCAGCGCCTTTTAGTGGCATAGTCACTGAGCGTTTTGTCGAACTTGGCGAAACCGTAAGCCCAGGACAAGCACTACTTTCAGGGTTTTCCGCGAGTCAAATGCGCGCCATTACCCAAGTGCCACAGCGTTACATTAACCAACTTAAAAATTCCCCCGAATTTCTCGTCCGTTTAAGTGATGGCCGCGAGTTCACCTCAACTGACCTCACGATTTTTAGTTTCGCCGATCCCGTCAGCCACAGTTATCAAGTGCGAATTAATCTGCCAGAAAATGAAGCCAATCTTCAACCCGGTACTTGGGCAAAAGCTTCCTTTAAAAATGGCGATCGGGAAAAAATCCAACTGCCCGCTTCTGCACTGCTCACAATGAACGAACTGAGCAGTGTTTACCTTAAACAAGGCGAAGCCTTTGTGCTGACCCAAGTCCGTGTCACTGAGCCCTTAGATGGCGAGGTAGAAGTGCTTGCGGGCCTTAAGTCGGGTGACAAGGTGGCCGTTGATGCCTACCAAGTGTTGCTCAGCAAGAAGCAATAAATTCCCTAGCGACTTAAGCTTTGTCGAGGTTGTTTTATGAAACATGCTCCAGTACCACAAACCACACTTGGGATTTCCGGACGAATTGCCGCTGCCTTTCAAAATAGCGCCATCACGCCGCTATTAGCACTTCTCGGGCTCTTACTTGGCTTATTTGCCATTTTGGTGACACCAAAAGAAGAAGAGCCACAAATTGATGTCACCTTTGCCGATGTGTTTATCCCTTTTCCCGGCGCGACACCCACGGAAGTTGAAAACTTAGTCACCCTGCCAGCGGAACAAGTGATCTCCGAAATCAAAGGCATAGATACTCTGTACTCGTTCTCCCAACCCGATGGCGCGCTGATCATCGTCATCTTTAAGGTCGGTGTTGCGCGCAATGATGCCATCGTCAGCCTATACAACCAGATTTATTCCAACATGGATAAATTACCAAGGGGTGCTGGCGTGGGTGAACCGCTAATTAAACCCCGCGGCATCGATGACGTGCCCATTGTCAGTTTGACCTTGTGGTCTAAGGACAGGCAAGTGTCTGCTGAGCAGCTAACCCATGTCGCCCTTGGATTAGAAACCGAAATTAAGCGTATTCCCGGCACTCGCGAAATCGATACCGTTGGCCAGCACGATATGGTGGCCAACATACGTATCGATCCCGCCAAGATGAACAGCTTTAATCTGACCTACGACAAGTTAAGACAAAGCCTAAATGACAATAATATGGTCTCTATGCCTGCATCCTTAGTGCAAGGCAATCAAGAGATAAAAGTTCAGGCTGGACAGTTTTTACAATCCATCGACGATCTCAAGCAATTAGTCGTCAGTGTCTATCAAGATAAACAAGGCAAGAATATTCCGATTTATTTGGCGGATATTGCCGAAATCAGCTTAAAAAGTGATATCCCGAAACAGAGCGTTTGGCACGCAGATAAAACCGACATTTATCCCGCCGTTACAATCGCAATTGGTAAACAAGCAGGCCAAAATGCCGTCGATATCGCCGACAGTGTGATTGAGCGGATAGCTAAAGTCGACAATGTGTTGATCCCGGCAAATGTCGAAGTCACAGTGTCACGTAACTATGGCGAAACAGCGGCGGATAAATCTAACACCCTTATTTTAAAACTGATTTTTGCCACCAGCGCCGTAGTCGTGCTGGTATTTTTAACCATGGGCGCACGCGAATCCTTAGTCGTGGGCGTGGCCATTATTATCACGCTAGCGATCACCCTTTTCGCCTCTTGGGCGTGGGGATTTACCTTAAACCGCGTGTCCTTGTTCGCCTTGATTTTCTCCATCGGTATCTTGGTCGACGATGCCATAGTCGTAGTAGAAAACATCCACCGGCATATGGCGCTCGGCAAAAAGTCCTTCAGCGAGCTTATCCCAGTGGCGGTCGATGAAGTCGGTGGCCCGACGATTCTGGCGACATTTACTGTTATCGCAGCCTTGCTGCCGATGGCTTTTGTATCAGGCTTAATGGGGCCTTACATGAGCCCGATCCCCATCAACGCCAGTATGGGCATGTTAATTTCCCTCGTAGTGGCATTTGTGGTCACTCCTTGGCTCAGTCGTAAACTGCTGAAACATAATGACCAACACGATACTGCCCAAGCCTCGCACGAGGATGAAACCGAAACTAAGATGGTGCGCCTCTTTACTCACTTAATTGGTCCTTTCCTGCTGGGTAAAAATGCCCGTAAGGCAAGAATGGGACTGGCTGCCGGCGTATTTGTGTTAATCGGCATCGCCGTCGCGCTCCCTGTCGGTCAGCTCGTGGTGCTTAAAATGCTGCCCTTCGATAATAAGTCCGAGTTTCAAGTGATGGTGGACATGCCAGAAGGCACTCCCGTAGAGCAAACACAAAGAGTATTGCAGGATTTGAGTCGCTACCTAACAACCGTCCCTGAGGTCGAGCATCTGCAATTGTATGCGGGCACTAACGCGCCAATGAACTTTAACGGCTTAGTGCGCCACTATTTCCTGCGTCACAGCCAAGAACTTGGCGACATCCAAGTGAACCTAGTGGATAAGAAACACCGCAAGCGCGACAGCCACAGCATAGCGGTATCGGTGCGAGACGAACTGCAGCAAATTGGCGAGCAATATCAAGCCAATATCAAAGTGGTTGAAGTGCCACCTGGGCCGCCAGTGTGGTCGCCGCTAGTTGCAGAAGTGTATGGCCCAAGTCCCGCTATTCGCGAGCAAGCCGCATATGAGATGCAGGCGCTGTTCCATGAAACCAAAGATGTTGTCGATATCGATATTTTCTTGCCCGCAGCCCAGCAAAAATGGCAAGTGATGATCGACCGCAGTAAAGCCAGCCTGATGGCAGTACCCTACAGCAATATTGTCGACTTGATTGCCACCTCAGTAGGCGGAAAAGATGTAAGCTATTTACATCAAGCCCAGCAAAAACAACCGATACCGATCCGCCTGCAATTAAACGAAGGCGCGAAAGTCGATTTAGAGCAAGTACTGAAGATGAAGTTACTGAGCCAAACTGGGCAATCTGTGCCTGTCTCTGAGCTGGTAACCATCAAACGTGGCAAAATCGATGCACCGATTATCCATAAGAATATGATCCCTATGATCATGGTCGTCGCCGATATGTCGGGACCACTGGACAGCCCGCTCTACGGCATGTTCGATATGGCGGGCAAAATCGATGGCGCCGATGGCTTAGGGTTTGATCAGCATTATATTCACCAACCCACAGGGTTAGACTCAGTCGCCGTGCTCTGGGATGGCGAATGGAAGATCACCTACGAAACCTTTAGAGACATGGGTATCGCCTATGCGGTCGGTATGATTGCGATTTATTTATTGGTGGTCGCGCAGTTTAGATCATATCTGGTGCCGCTTATCATCATGGCGCCAATTCCACTGACTGTGATTGGCGTAATGCCTGGACATGCCCTGCTCGGAGCGCAATTCACCGCGACGTCCATGATAGGCATGATAGCGCTGGCGGGGATTATTGTGCGTAACTCGATATTATTGGTCGATTTTATTAATCAAGAAACCGCATCCGGTGTGCCCTTTGAGCGGGCAGTGATCCACTCTGGCGCCGTGCGAGCTAAACCTATCATGCTGACTGCATTTGCAGCCATGATAGGGGCATTGTTTATTCTTGATGATCCGATTTTCAATGGCTTAGCGATCAGTCTGATCTTTGGTATTTTTATCTCGACCATACTGACCTTAGTTGTCATCCCTGTGCTGTACTACACGGCCATGAAAAACCGTATGAATACTGTTCAGATACAAACACAAAACTAACCACAACAAAGGCCATCACCAAGATGGCTTCAAGGAGTAAGGTATGTCATTAGAACGCAGTATTATGGCTTTTGCTGGATTGATGGTGTTACTGTCACTGGTGTTAACCGCCTATGTGCACCACAACTTTCTGTGGTTAACCGCATTTGTTGGCGCTAACCTATTCCAAAGTGCTTTTACCGGTTTTTGTCCTGCCGCCATAGTTTTACGCAAATTGGGTGTAAAATCAGAGGCTGAAATTGCTAAACAAAGCTAAGCCACATACAGTCACTACTTAAGAGTTAAGATAAGAGTTAAGAGTTAGGTGAGCAAGTACACGCTTGGCTAATACAAGCGTGCCGAAAAGCCGTCAAGGAGAGATAAAGTGACACACAACCTCGTAACCAGTGGCCAAAGTCTAATGCGCTTAGCCCTATTAAGCTTGCAATCACTGGTACTCATGCCACTGCTGCTAATGCCCATGATAGCCAGCGCCGCCGACCAAGCTCCTGCAATCGCATGGGATAAAATTGCCGCAGGCGCTATGGTGCTCGATGTTAGAACGCCTGAAGAATTTGCCGAAGGTCATTTAGCGAATGCGGTCAATATTCCCTTTGAGCAAGTGACAGAGGAGTTTGCTAAGCGTGGCATCGCCAAAGATGCTCCCGTCGTCTTGTATTGCCGCAGCGGTCGTCGTAGCAGTATTGCGACCGAAGCCTTAGTCGCTGCCGGATACACCCAAACCTATAATGGTGGCGGCTATTCCACCTTAGTTGAAGCGCAAAAAACGCCCGCTAAGTAATTAACAACCATCAAATTGGCTCTAGTGTGGGGAAGTAAGGATAAATCACTTTAGTACTCTCACCTCGCTCTAGCCATTCAAGGCTTAACGGCTAAAAGCGCCCTAGGGCGCTTTTTTATTGTCTAAATAAAATATCGAAATTAAGCAGGGGGTGGATTAATAGGTTCTTACCAGATTCATTGTGGACGAAAGAACACAGGATTTTTTAGTAGTTCTATAAAATAAGTAACACCCGTATTCCCAAAAGCCTAAGTAAAGTCAATCAATTGGCAACTGCCACCCTATTGACAGTCTTTTGCAACAATTTCGCATAATCAATCACTTGAGAAAATCTTCTCATTATGATGAAAACTTAAAGTTTGTTTTTGTTATTTTTAATCACAAAAAAATATATATATAAATTTCAATGCATTGCTAACAGCAAAATCAATCAAAAACCCGTATATGGAGTCGTAAATTCGTATTCACTTATTCACGTTTATCACATAAAAAACAAATATTTTAATAAAATTTGGTTACAAATCGTTACAACTTGAATTTATATGCACTACAAATGACTATTAAATCTAAATACTTACCAACCGCCATACCGTTAACAATTGATTTACAAATGACGTGGTCGCAGATAAATTCACTAACCGAGTAGCATCTGAGTCGTAGTTATTCTTATGAAACATAAAATAATAATGATTAACACTAAATTGACCATGGAAGAAGAACATGACAATCAACAGAACCACTAAAATAGCGTTAAGCCTTTCAAGCTTAGCTATTGCGATCTCAGCCGGTGTACAAGCAGCAC
The DNA here is from genome assembly GCF_025654235.1 of Shewanella sp. SM32. NCBI lineage: Bacteria > Pseudomonadati > Pseudomonadota > Gammaproteobacteria > Alteromonadales > Shewanellaceae > Shewanella > Shewanella sp. SM32. Next base: position 156,377 of record NZ_JAKKRO010000002.1, read on the forward strand.
CACAAGCCCCAGGTTTTGCCGCAGCATTACAAGCACAAACCTCCCCACTGCCAAAGCGTTACATTGTGAAGTTTAAAAACACTGATGCCGCGGCCATCATGTCAGCCAATAGTGTGCAATCAACGAGTGATCTGCAGTCACTCAATGACGCGACAACAGATACGCTACCAACCACAATGAATTATCAGCCACAAATGGCTGAAATCAGTGCCCAACATACCGCATTAAATAAAGTACAAGCGAAGGAAATGAAGCGTATCGGCCGCAGTAACAGCTACTCGGTGAAACTCGATGCCAAAGGGATCAATGCATTAAAAACCCGTGCTGATGTGGAATATGTCGAAGAAGATATGCCACGCCGCTTTCTAAGTGAAAGTACGCCTTGGGGCCAAACTTTTGTAGGAGCAACCCAGCTAAGCGACAGCCAAGCGGGCAACCGCACTATTTGTATTATCGACTCAGGCTACGACCGTAGTCACAGCGACTTAGGTGGCAACAATGTCACAGGGACCAATAACTCAGGCACGGGTAACTGGTTTGAGCCGGGCAATAATAACGCCCACGGTACCCACGTTGCGGGGACGATTGCGGCGATTGCTAACAATGATGGCGTGATCGGCGTTATGCCAAATCAAAATGCCAATATTCATGTGATCAAAGTGTTTAATGAATCTGGCTGGGGCTACTCTTCATCCTTAGTCGCTGCCGTAGATACTTGCGTCACCAACGGCGCCAATGTTGTCACTATGAGTTTAGGTGGTTCAGGTTCTAGTACCACTGAGCGTAACGCTCTGGCCGCCCACTATAATAATGGTGTTCTCCTGATTGCTGCTGCGGGTAACGATGGGAATAGCACTCACAGCTATCCAGCATCCTACGATGGCGTCATGTCTGTCGCCTCGGTGGATAACCATAAAGACCACTCAGCATTCTCCCAATACACTAACCAAGTGGAAATATCAGGCCCTGGTGAAGCCGTTCTATCGACTGTTACCCGTGGCGAAGGCCGTTTAGCCGATATCACTATCGGCAGTCAGTCTTACTTTGACTCAGGTGTCGTGCCGCACAATCGCCTGATATCCTCTGGTGGCAGCTATGTCCCCGCACCATTTAACGGTACCAGCACTGCAACTTTGGCAGAATGTACCGTTAGCGGCACAAGCTTCAACTGCGGCAACATGACCAATAAGATTTGTTTAGTGGAACGTGTTGGTAATCAAGGCACTAGCTACCCTGAAATTAACGCAGCTAAAGCCTGTAAGAATGCAGGTGCCAGTGCGACGATTGTTTACAGTAACGCGGTATTACCCGGCTTACAAAACCCCTTCCTTGTCGATGCTAACAACGAAATCAATATGGTTTCTGTATCTGTTGATCGTGCAACAGGCTTAGCATTGCGCAATCAACTGGGCGCGACAGTCACAGTCAGCAACCAAGGCAATAAAGATTACGAGTACTACAATGGTACATCTATGGCGACACCGCATGTGTCAGGTGTTGCGACCTTAGTGTGGAGCTACCACCCAGAATGTAGTGCGGCGCAAGTCCGTAACGCATTGAAAATGACCGCAGAAGATCTCGGAACTGCAGGTCGTGACAATTACTATGGTTACGGTTTAGTTAATGCAGTTGCAGCAAAAGCCTTCCTAGACGCATCTTGTACTGGTCCAACGGGTCCTGTCGATCCAACTGAACCGGGCGATAGTGTTCTGGTGAACGGTGTGGCGAAAACAGGTTTAGCAGGCGCAACAGGTGAAGAATTACATTTTTCATTTGAAGTTCCAGCAGGTGCAACTAACCTAGGCTTTGTGATGAACGGTGGCACAGGTGATGCGGACTTGTATGTGCAATATGGCGCAGCGCCAACCACCACTAATTACGATTGCCGTCCGTATAAAAGTGGCAATAGTGAGTCTTGTCCAATCACCAACGTACAATCAGGCACTTACTATGCCATGGTGAAAGGCGATTCGGCTTTCACTGGTGTGTCGTTAACGGCGAGCTACACAGCGTCTAATGGCGGCGGTACGCCAACGAGCTATACCAATGCTGATAACTATAATATTCCTGATAACAAAGCGGCGGGGATCACTAGCCCAATCACGGTTACTCGCACAGGTGATTCAGGTACTGTGACTGCAGTCGTGAACATAGTCCACCCTTACATTGGTGACTTAAAAGTGCAGCTGATCAGCCCTTCAGGAAAAACGGTTACCCTGCATAACAACACAGGTCTTGGTGCAGACAATATCAACAAGAGCTATACCGCAGATATGACAGGTGCGAATTCGAACGGCGTATGGAAGTTAAAAGCCGTAGACAGTGGCCGTGGTGATGCTGGCTATATCGATAGCTGGGAACTGAGCTTCAAATAAATCAAAATCGATACTCTTACTGATACTTAAAAGTGATAAACGGAAAGAGCCTGCAATTGCAGGCTCTTTTTTTACAAAACATGTTATTCAATATCTTTGAGAATTTCAGGCTCAATCAACACGCTGGTTTCATTATCCGATAACCAAATTTGGCCTTCACTAATCGAAACTTGCAATGCCATATTACGCCCAACAAAGGCTTCCATCGCCGTGACGGACTCTTCGGCAATATTCCACACTTTTAAATTCTGATAACGCTCTAACGCTTGCTGATTCTGTTTCCACCAAATCGGTACACTGCGACCACCATAGGTAAAGAGCTGCACGACTTTGGCACGGCCGCTGGCCTTTCGCAGCCATTTTTCATCGGCCTGACCAAACTCAACCCACAGATCAATTTCACCGGATAGGGTTTTGTCCCATAGCTCTGGCTCGTCATCGACGCACAGACCTTTACTAAAACTTAAGGTTTCGCTGGCATTCACAATAAACGCGAGTAAACGCACCATCATGCGGCCATCGGTTTCGGAAGGATGCTGGGCAAGCGTCAATTGATGGTCTTGGTAATAATTCCGATCCATATCGGCTATCTGTAAATTGACTTTAAACACGGTCGCCTTGAGGGCCATAGTCATCCTAAATGCAGAGTGAAATCCTGAAACAGCGAAATCCTAAAATAAGGCTGCCGAGTCTACCTGAGACTCGGCATTAGCTCAAACGAACAATAGAATACGCCCATGAAATCGAACATAAAGTGCAATCGAACAAAAGGTTAAATCGAACCCAAGGCTGAATCGGTAAGAAATTAAATCGCACCGGGTCGCAGATGTTTAGCCATGGGGAAATGGGCTTTCAACAAGCTGATTTTTTGCGTATCCGCTACCAGTAACATGCGCGTACCCAACTCATACTGTTGACTCAATTCACTGAAAGCGGGTAAAAAACCACGATCTGCGTCGCGGCGAACAAGTTCAGCGAGTTCGACGCTCAAATCCCCTTGGCTGTATATCCAATCGAGGCGCTGTAATAATGGCATGGCGGCGAGCGGCAGTAAGTCCACAGATGTTGCATCATCCAACAAAAGGATTTCGCCGCGGCTGACTAAGTTATTAAACGCATTATGGTAATGCTCGGTGGTACGACTATCGAAACGGTCGCCATTAGTATCGAAAAAACGCTCCCAAAATAAGCGGCGTTTCGAGGTTGAATCGAGCTTATCTTGTACTTCGACGCGTCTATCGGCGACAAAATCGAATAACGGTTTGAGTGACTGCGGTAGGCTAGATTCTAAACGCGAGCGAATCGTGCGTGCAAATACCGGTGCTGTGCCCGCAGTGCTGATCGCGACCACTAAACGACCTCGATCCACAATAGAAGGAGTGATAAAGCGGCAAAAGGCGGGATTATCGACGGCATTAACCCAGATACCACGTGCAGTAGCTAAGGTCGCTAACTCGGCATTAAGACTGTCGTTTGCCGTAGCTAAATACACCAAATCATAATTTTGAATGTCAGCATGGACAACTTCACGCTGGGATAACAAAATGCGGCCAGCATCTGCATAACGTTGCACTTCAGGGTTCACCTCTGGCGCTACAACGTGGATATTGGCTTCAGTACGTGTCAGCAGTGCTAACTTACGGCTCGCCACATCGCCCGCGCCCACCAGTAGAACATTCAAATTAACCGTATCGACAAACAAGGGAAAATATTGCATTAGATGAGATCCTGAACGCTTAGTCCTGCACCACTGGCAGTTGACGCTGTACCCAGCCCTTATAGCCACCAATCATAGAGGCAACGTGGGTGTAACCCATAAGTTGCAGATTATGGGCAGCCAAGGCGGAGCGCGCACCACCCGCGCAGTAGAGTAATATGGGTGTATTTTTATCGGGGAAACGCGCTTCGATATCACGCTCTAAAATACCCCGGCTTAAATGTTTCGCTTGGGGTAAATGATCTTGCAGCCACTCACGATCCTCACGCACATCAACAAGGTGCCAGCGGTCATCGGCCTGATAAGCTTCGATTGTCACTTCGGTGATATTAGGCAGAATAGCGTCAACAAGGGCGGAAAATGCATTGGGATGCTGCATCACTAACTCCTAGATAAGATATTGAATGACATAATGAATGTCAGCTTATCAGCAAAGTGTAATCTTCTCATCCTGCAGACGCAATCTTTCAGCCTCACCGCAAAGCTGAGAAAGTTGCCAGTGAAAGACTAGTTGTGGCTCTCGCTGCGCTCTGAGCTACATTGCCAGCAAAGCTCAAAACTGCCTTCATTAGTCTCATGGCATTGCACACACTGCCATTGCGGACTTTCAACATCCAACGCATTCAATTGAACTTGTGCCGACGCGTATTGGGACTCACCTACCCATAACTCGACGTTTTGCATCCCAGTAGGGAGTTCACCAATGCCGCCTAATAACGCTTCACCTCTGAGTTCAACATGAATGCCACAGGCCTCCAATAAACCTTTCCATGTGTGGGCCTGCAATAAATTACCACCAGCAACTAACACTTTACGTTCTTCCATGCGACATCCTACGGCTACAACTCTCTAGAATATGGGTTGCCGACATCCTACTGCTAAATAGCCGAGGCTGTCGAGCGCTGATTTTTACATCAGTTGTTAAATAAATTAACATTCACTTTTTACAGCATAACTGACTATAACTTTGTGAGTTTGCTAGCAGAATGTCAGATACGCCTCAAAAAATTGATGCAAAAAAAGCCACCTCGTCGGTGGCTTTTTAACTCCAAATTAACCTTTAAGGCATCATAGGAGGTTGATCTGCGCCTTCTTTCTCAATCTCAACTGGCATCATGTGTTCACGATTGATACCCAGTTTAACGGCCAAGAAGCTCGCCACATAGATAGAGGAATAAGTACCCACAAAAATCCCCAACAGCAATGCAGTCGCAAAGCCATGGATCATAGTGCCGCCCTTAAGGAACAAGGCCACAACAGTCACCAAAGTCGTGCCCGTTGTAATAATGGTACGGCTCATAGTTTGACTGATTGAAATGTTAACTATTTCTTCAGGATCGCTCTTACGCAGCTTAAGGAAGTTCTCACGGATACGGTCAAATACCACGATAGTATCGTTAAGTGAGTAACCCACCACAGTCAACAAGCCCGCCAATACGGTCAAGTCAAATTCCAATTGAAATAACGAAAACACCCCTAAGGTCACGATGACATCGTGCGCCAGTGCCGCTACAGAACCAAACGCTAAGCGCCATTCGAAACGAAACGACACATAGATCATGATACAAATCAGCGCAACTAATACCGCCAATGCACCTTGCTCTGCCAGTTCTTTACCCACTTGTGGGCCAACAAACTCAACACGCTTCTGCTGCACTTGTGGGTCAACTTTCTGCGCGGCTTCCATGATAGACTTAACCTGCACATCACTCTTAACGCCTTCTTTCACCTGTAAACGTACAAGTACGTCACGGCTAGAACCGAAGTTTTGCACGATCGCACCTTCGGAATCTGGCGTCGTCAGTTGCACACGCAGCGCATTCAAATCAACCGGCTGAGTAAACTCCATTTCAACAACAGTACCGCCAGTGAAATCAAGACCCCAGTTAACGCCATTAGTTGCGAGCGATACCAGCGAGCCCAGCACTAACACTGCCGACATAATGCTAATAGGCAGTGCATGGCGGAGGAAGTTTACTGTATGTTTTAAGGATAAAACTTCAATCATTGTCACTTCCCCTTAGATAGACAGAGTCTTCACGCGCTTACCACCCCAAATCGCGTTAACGATTGAGCGAGTACCCACGATGGCGGTAAACATAGAAGTCGCAATACCTATCATTAAGGTCACAGCGAAGCCTTTAATCGCACCAGTACCTACGGCAAACAAAATGAGCGCAGTGATGAAGGTGGTGATGTTCGCATCGGCGATAGTTGAGAAAGCATTACCATAACCTTCATGGATTGCCTGCTGTACGCTACGTCCTGCACGAAGCTCTTCACGAATACGCTCATAAATCAGCACGTTGCCGTCAACCGCCATACCGACCGTCAACACCATACCGGCAATACCGGGTAGGGTTAACACAGCGCCAGGGATCATAGACATAACGCCCACGACCATGACTAAGTTTGCGGTTAAAGCCAGGTTAGCAATAAGCCCAAAGCTACGGTAGTAAACCAACATAAAGAGTAAGACAACTGCCATACCCCATACCATAGCTTGCACACCGCTTTGAATGTTTTCAGCACCTAAGCTTGGACCAATGGTACGTTCTTCAACAATTGATACAGGAGCAATCAAGGCACCCGCACGCAGTAATAGCGCAAGGTTTTGTGCTTCACCATGACTTAAGCCAGTGATCACAAAGTTACGGCCTAAACGGGCTTGAATAGTAGCAACCGAAATTACTTCTTCAATTTTCAGCATCTTAACGCTGCCATCGGCATTGCGTTCACCACTGTCTTTATACTCGATGAACAAAGTCGCCATAGGCTTGCCTATGTTGTCTTTGGTCACGTCAGAGAAAATGGTACCGCCTTTAGCGTCGAGGTTGATACTGACCTGAGGACGACTGTACTGGTCAAAGCTAGGTTGTGCGCCAGTGATATGATCACCCGTCAACATCACTTCTTTCTTCAATATCACAGAGCCACCTTCGCGGCGCTGATACACTTCAGAACCCGCAGGTACACGGCCTGATTGCGCAGCATTCGGATCGGCTTTTTCATCCACCATGTGGAATTCAATTGATGCGGTTGCACCTAAGATTTCCTTAGCACGAGCCGTATCTTGCACACCTGGCAGCTCAACGATAATGCGCTCGGCGCCTTGACGTTGTACTACAGGCTCAGCCACACCTAACTCGTTAACACGGTTACGAATGGTAGTAATGTTTTGTTGCAGTGCTTCTTCTTTAATCTGCTTTAGATAAGCTTCACTCATCACAGCTTGCAGCGCGAAATCTTCGCCACGGCTAGCATCGGTGAACACCATATCTTGATTGCGAGTCTTAAGAAAACGCTCGGCAGTCGCTAAGTTTTCAGCATCACGGAACTTGATTTCAATTCCAGTGGCATTAACACGAATACCAGCATAACGAATGGTTTCTTCACGTAATTGTGAACGGAAATCAGCGACTTTAGCTTCTTCCATCTTACGAATCGCTTCGCCCATGTCCACTTCCATGAGGAAATGCACACCACCGCGAAGGTCAAGACCAAGCTTCATTGGGCTACCGCCCATGGACTCGAGCCACTTAGGCGTCGCAGGCGCTAAGTTAAGTGCCACAGTAAACTTATCACCTAAGCTGTCAGCAATCAGTTCTTTAGCCAGTAGCTGTTGATCCGCATTTTGCAAACGGACCAACAACTGACCTTTTTCAAGCTCAGAGCGCTTTACCGCAATGCTCTTACTGGCTAACAGCTCGTTCACACTGGCTTGGGTAGATGCTGTTACTTCAGCACCTCGAGTCGCCACCACTTGCACCGCGTGATCTTCACCAAAAAGGTTAGGTACGGCATAGAAACAACCTATGGCGATGACGAGCATCACCATAATGTTTTTCCACATTGGGTATTTATTTAACACGCCTGAGCCCTCTTGGCTTACAACGACTGGATAGAGCCCTTAGGCAATACAGCTGCAATATAGTCTTTTTTGATCGTGATTTGTGTTGTGTCGTTCAAGCTCAGTAACACGTAATCGCTTTCGTCGCTGATTTTTGCAATCTTGCCTAAAATCCCACCACTGGTTAACACTTCATCGCCTTTGCCTAATGAAGACATTAGATTTTTGTGCTCTTTAACGCGTTTTGATTGCGGACGGAAAATCATGAAATAGAAAATCAGGCCGAAAATCGCCAGCATGAAAATCAGTTCCATCGTGCCGCCACCTTGTGGTGCGCCGGCAGCGCTTGCATATGCATTTGAAATAAACATAGTTTTTCTCTTCTTATTAGCAAAAAATCAATCGACTAACTCTGGTACTTCGCGACCTTGACTGGTATAGAAGTCCGCCACAAAGGCGTCTAATGTACCCGTCTCAATCGCACCGCGCAAACCTTCCATTAACATTTGATAGTATCTCAAGTTGTGAATGGTGTTTAAACGCGCACCCAGAATCTCATTACAACGATCTAAGTGGTAAAGATACGCCCGTGAATAATTTTTACAGGTATAACAATCACACTTAGTATCAAGTGGTGACGTGTCATCTCTATGACGCGCATTGCGTATTTTGATCACACCTTCACTCGTAAACAGATGACCGTTGCGGGCATTACGGGTTGGCATCACACAGTCAAACATGTCAACACCACGACGTACACCTTCAACTAAATCTTCTGGTTTACCGACCCCCATCAGATAGCGAGGTTTGTCTGCAGGAATTTGCGGGCAAATATGCTCAAGAATGCGATGCATATCTGCTTTAGGCTCACCGACGGCCAAACCACCGACGGCATAACCGTCGAAACCAATATCGACTAAGCCTTTTAAGCTTTCGTCGCGTAAATCTTCATACACACCGCCCTGAATAATACCGAAGAGTGAGTTAGGGTTCTCTAAACGGTCAAATTCATCACGCGAACGTCTCGCCCAACGCAAAGACATCTGCATTGACTTGCGCGCTTCATCTTCAGTTGCGGGATATGGCGTACATTCGTCAAAAATCATCACCACATCACTGCCCAATGCATCTTGAATTTGCATTGATTTTTCAGGATCTAAGAAGATTTTTTCACCATTAATGGGCGAACGGAAATGCACACCTTCTTCGGTGATCTTACGTATATCGCCAAGACTAAACACTTGGAAACCGCCCGAGTCCGTTAAAATAGGACGCTGCCAGTTCATAAAGTCATGCAAGTCACCGTGCTTACGCATGATCTCTTCGCCTGGGCGCAACCATAAATGGAAAGTGTTACCGAGCAAAATATCCGCGCCAGTGGCACGTACTTCTTCTGGTGTCATGCCTTTCACTGTGCCGTAGGTTCCTACCGGCATAAAAGCGGGGGTTTCTACTGTGCCACGATCAAAAATTAACCGACCACGGCGCGCACGCCCGTCGGTAGTGTCTAATTCAAATTTCATAATTCACCTCGCCAGATAAACAGTCTGACTACATTTTTAATGGCTAATGCCATTTTGATTAACAATAGAGATGGGGACAGCGTTAAAAGGTTCAATCTTTTAACGAAAAAAATTGCCGCACCATCTCACTTTGGGCGGCTATTTTAAAACAAAATCTTGGTCTAGTGGGCTTTTTTCGTCACAAACATCGCATCGCCATAGCTAAAGAAGCGATATTTTTGCGTGATAGCATGTTGATACGCCGCCATAACATGATCAAAACCGGCAAAAGCACTCACTAGCATGATCAAAGTTGATTCAGGTAGATGAAAATTTGTCACCATAGCATCGACCACTTGGAATTCATAACCTGGGTAAATAAAGATATCGGTATCGCCGCTAAAAGCTTTGAGCTCGCCAAGGCTTGCGCGTGCCGCACTTTCTAAAGAGCGCACTGACGTCGTCCCTACGGCCACCACACGTTTACCCGCAGCTTTGGTTTGCGCGATTAAATCAACCACATCCTGCGGCACATTCGCCCACTCGGAATGCATCTTGTGTTCAAGAATAGTATCGACACGCACTGGCTGAAATGTTCCCGCGCCCACATGCAAGGTCACAAACGCGACATTCACGCCCTTGGCTTTTAATGCATCAAGCATGGCATCGTCAAAATGCAAACCCGCCGTTGGCGCGGCAACTGCACCAGGGTTTTGGTTATACACAGTTTGATAGCGCTCTTTGTCGGCATCTTCATCGGGTCTATCGATATAAGGAGGCAAAGGCATGTGCCCTACTGCTTCAAGCACTTCTAAGATGGTTAACTCTGATAACAACTCAAGTTCAAACAAGGTATCGTGGCGGGCGACCATCTTCATTTGATAGCCACCGTCGAGATGGATTAACGAATCCACTTTAGGGGATTTAGAGCTACGAACGTGGGCGAGGATGCGCTTATCATCGAGCATACGCTCAACTAAAATTTCTAACTTACCGCCACTGGCCTTTTGACCAAACATGCGCGCGGGGATCACTCGGGTATTGTTGAACACCATTAAATCACCGGGATTAATCATCCCCAGCAAATCGGTAAACTGTTTGTCGCCTAACGCGCCAGAGTTGCCGTCTAAGGTTAACAGACGGGATGCGTTACGCTGCGCCATAGGATAACGAGCGATCAGCTCATCGGGAAGATCGAAAGAAAAGTCTGCAACGCGCATATTGGCCTCTAGATAGCTTAGAACGGCGGCTAGTCTATGGTTAGAGGCCAATAAGATCAAGATTACTTATTGCCAGTGTCCACTTCTTGCTCGGGTTCCACTGGATTGATGCCATCTTGGGGCAGATTGCCATCGGCATCGAATTTTAGCCGCGAGCGACTAAAGTCATCCATGCTGAAACGGTGTTGTTCAAAGGGGATTTCTATTAGCACTTTTTTGCGCTTCTGCTGCTCGTCTTTACCAAGCATTTTGGTGAACCAGTTCCACATCATCCATGATCCTAAAAAAGGTTATTGATTTTATTTCACTTTCCCTTATCGAATACTATGTCAACGTTTAAGTCAGCCATAATTATTCACGGCGGATCAAATGTTATTATCAATAAAAAGTGAAAAAATACTGCATTTTTAGCTTCGGCGCTTTCCTAAGCGCGCTTGTGCATGATACCGTGAACCGACGTGGTTAACCAAGCACAAATAATGAACTTTCTTACACACTTACATCTCGCCGACATCAGTAAAACCCACCTTGCTACCAACGTAGCAGGTAACTATATTCAAGCGCCAATTGCACAAGCTCCAATTGAGTTACGCCAAGCTTTATGGCTAAACCAAGAGATTAATACCCTTTGCGCCAGCCATGAATTGACCATTGAATTAATGGAAGCTTTCCCTGCGCCCTTAAGAAGCATAGCAGCAGAACTCATGGCGGTGAGTTTCGATCACTATTTAGCTTACTATTGGGAAGAATATCACCACCAACCCTTGGATGAATTCAGCAGCAAGGCCTATGACGCGCTAGATGCTTTCGCCACGCAAGGTGTTGATCCATACCATCCAGAGGCATTATTTACACTCTTGCCCACAATGCGCAGCGCCGATTGGCTAGGCAGCTACACCACCGAAAAAGGATTACAACAAGCCTTAGCACAAGTGGCCAAACAGCATCCGCAAGCCGCACTGTTCAAAGATGCCCATAAAGTCGTCAATAAAATGCAGATAGAAATCGAAACCGCGTTCCGCACTTTTTACCCGCAGCTGATGGCTTATACCCGTATTTGGAGCCGTAAGACGCCTACAGAATATTTGCCCTCACCCCTCTCGCAATAATCGAGCATGAGATTATGCTGTGTGCCTGCGTAAATTTTGCTAGTATGGCCGCGCAAAAATGAGGACAAGATGCAGATATTTGATTACCAGCCCCCAGCAGTTCCTTGGCTAGACATACGCTATAAAGATAGAGATCTGATTATCATCAATAAACCTTCGGGATTATTGTCTAATCCGGGTCGAGCGGCTCACACCTTCGATTGCGCGTTAACCCGCTTACAAAGCCTTTATCCAGAAACGATTTTAGTGCATAGGCTCGACTGCGCGACCTCGGGCATTATGGTGTTTGCCCGTAATAAAAAAGCGGAGTCGCATTTAAAAACACAGTTTCAAGATAGACAGAGTAAGAAAGTCTATATTGCCGAAGTGATGGGACATGTGCTGCAAGATCAGGGGATTATTGACCTCGCGATAGTGCCAGACACTGAACATCCGCCCTATCAAAAAACGCTACAGGCGGGAGAGACTGGCGGCAAAAGCGCCCTCACTCACTACCGTGTATTAGAGCGCCGAGAAAACAGCACCTTAGTCGAGCTTTCGCCAGAAACAGGCCGCACCCATCAATTGCGTGTGCATATGCTTGCCCTAGGCCATGCGATTTTGGGTGATGAGTTTTATGGTGATGCCAAGGTTATCAAGGCCAAACCGCGTTTATGTTTACATGCGCAAAGCTTGAGTTTGACTCATCCCTATTCGGGTAAACCGCTGTTTTTTAGCAGCAAACATCCATTTACTGAATAACTTAAGCCACTCGCTACAATTCCATAAAAGCAAAAGGTCGCGACTTAGCTCTTAGCTATCGTGCGACCTTAGTTATTTACGGATTCGACTGTCGTCGTTTAAGCGACGCGTATACCTTGACCAAAATCGACATCAGTCGCTAATTTTTCCGCTTGGAAATAACAGCCCTGCTCATTACAAAATTGTAATTGCTGCGACGATGTCACGATAAAAAATTCACCAAAGAAATTGCCGCCAACATCCTCTAGCTTATGGCCCTCAGGAGTTTGCGTCATAAAGACTTCATCTAAACTATGGCAGCCATCACTAAACCAAGTTTCTAAAAAATATTTATCGTCTTCTTTATAGAGGGTAATTTTGTCACCCAATAAAGGACGCCCATCTAACCAACGACCTATAATTTCACGATTTTGCATATCTGTCTCCCGCCAATGAAGGCGACGGCGTTTTTCGATCCCAGACATCCTGATATCCTTATGCAATACCCAATCACCTAAAGTGAATGTCAGTTGTGGTAGTACATTAAGCATAGAACCCATTTAACTCTTTACTCCCCACAGCAGCAAATTACTTCAAATCGCCCGTCAAATGTAACTTTTTGGTTAATTTAAATTTGCTAAATATTTAAAATATAAAAGATAAATACCTTTGACTAATTAATCGGCAGTGTAGCTCAATCTAAAAATAAAAACGCGATCTTTATCACTATTTACTTATCGCTAAAGTAAAGGCAGCTAAAAGACTTATCTAGCGAGCTGAATAAAAACACCGCGCTGTATAGACGTCGATAAAATGAGAACGGCAGCCAAACAGACCAACTGGCAATGTCAGCAAAAGTCCAATAAATCCCCTCTATATTACTAACTGCCCTCATAACATCCTTGCTAACCGTTATGCGTCAAGTTGAAGAGTTTGTATGGCACTTAGTCACAAGCGCCAATATATTTTCCATTGCCAACGAGTTTCGACTTGATTTTCATTGACTCTTCAGAGGTTGTCACTTCAAGCTTAGAAGTGAACGTTTTCCCATTGAAACGCATTTCACCCACTGTTTTAGATGCACCATCAGGGCTAGTGCATGATGTTTCAAACACCATCTTGTTAGCACTGATCCAATTGCTGTTGGTTTGGCATTCTTCGCCTTCATTTTCTTCAGGCTCTAAATCAAATGCAGAGGCGATGTCATTTATGCATTCAGTTTCCGTGTAATCAGGCCTTTTGGCCATGCTCCGCATCATTTTCTCCATTTCAGGAGGTGCGTCTATTTCTACTATTTCGGATTTCCAAGTGGTTTCCCATAAACCCGGTTTGAAGTCATAGTTTTCAGCGTGAAGATGAGTTGATGCCACTATGAGTCCAGTTAACATCACTTTAGTAATTAGGTGGGTCATTTATTATTCCTTTAATTAATGAAAAACAAGTAAGGTTTTAGTGTCTAGCGCCCAAATTTAGCACGCAAAGTCGTGCTGCGGGTTGAGGTCGCAGCCAGCAATTTTGCTGGCTTTAACATTTGTTTTTAGGGGCGACAACCATCTTAATCGTCCGACCCACTATAAACATCTAAACTTAAAACAATTCTACGTTGACCAAGTGCCAGCATGATTTCAGGTGACAAGCTCAAACCATCATTCCAGTTGCCCATAAACAAGCCGCAGAACATGTCAACTTTGTAGCTTTGGTAAAGCTTTTCCCATATCGCTAAGTCACTTGTTAGCTGGGATAAAATTGCTCCAATCTGCGCGTTTAGGTCTTCTGGCTCTCTCTTTTTAGCCTGAAAATGCCAGCTACCCGTTTTGGCAATCCGCACTTTTCCACTGGTTTTGCTGACATCTTCATCACCTTTCTTTTTACTTTTAGTTGCTGTACCACCAAGTAAATTTGATACGTTTTCAGGTATCAAATCATCCCCGAAGATCCGAAGAGTGGCTTGTGAATATTCAAATGCACCCATAAAAGGCCCTAATGCTGAGCTAAAAAGCGCCAATGCAGCGTAGCGTTGGCGTCCATAGAAAAATAAAAACGCACACACTTAACTATCTGTATTAACTAGAAGTTATCAGCTTTCTACCGCTTTTCATATACAAGAATCCATCAGAAAGACACGCATGCGCGTTTTCCTGACCAATTATCCTAAAACGGTAACCTGTAAGTGTTTAATTTTAAATATTTTTAGATTTAGATGTTTGAGATAACACGCACGTGTATTGACAGAAAGCACTCACAAACAAGCAATTTAGATACAATTGTATCTCTTCCAGTTTCTACGACTCTTGTTGAAGAGTTAAGCACAAGGGGGCTGTAGCGTTATTTCTACAAATCTAGAACTCAATCCTTTGGTATGAATATGCTCCATATATTGCCCACTTTCGTTTTTTAGTTTGGTTTGATCATATTGATGAACTCGCAACAAAAATAACTCAAGAAATTGTTTTTTTAAAATTTTTACATAACCCCGTAACGTACGCATTTCATATATCAAATGGACTTATAGGAGCTTGTTACATCTTTTATTGCCAATTTTAATAGGGTTTCTGATATAACCCATAAGTGAATTACCGCACAAATAAGACCAAGTGATATTTCAATATCCCTACAAAACAAAAATAAAGCAGGAAGCGCTATGCATAACATTCATCGTCGTCATTTTCTTAAGGCAGCGGGTGCCGCTACCGCCGGACTCGTCACAGCCAATATTGCCCTCAACGCCTACGCCAGTAGTGTCGCCCCTAAACCGCAAACGGGTAAATCCGTTATCGGACTCATAGCACCCAAGATGGACGTGGTTCGAGTTGGCTTTATCGGTGTTGGCGAGCGTGGCTTTAGCCATGTCGAGCAATTCTGTCATTTAGAAGGCGTTGAACTTAAAGCTATTTGTGATACTCACCCAGCGGTGCTGGACAGAGCCGTGGATCATATCGTTAAACAGAATCGGCCAAAACCGACTGTCTATACTGGTAATGACCTGAGCTATCGCGATCTCTTAAGCCGCGATGATATTGATATTGTGATCATTTCTACTCCATGGGAATGGCACGCACCTATGGCGATAGAGACGATGGAAAGCGGTAAACATGCCTTTGTCGAAGTACCGTTAGCACTCACAGTAGAGGAATGCTGGCAAATTGTGGATACCGCCGAACGCACTCAGAAAAACTGCATGATGATGGAAAACGTCAACTACGGCCGTGAAGAACTTATGGTACTCAACATGGTGCGCCAAGGCGTGTTTGGTGAGTTGCTCCACGGTGAAGCCGCTTATATCCACGAGCTACGTTGGCAGATGAAGGAAATAGACCATAAGACGGGCTCATGGCGGACTTATTGGCATACCAAGCGCAACGGTAACTTGTACCCGACCCACGGTTTAGGACCAGTTTCCCAGTATATGAACATCAACCGCGGTGATAGATTTGATTATCTAACCTCGATGAGTTCGCCCGCTCTTGGCCGTGCGCTCTATGCTAAACGTGAATTCCCCGCCGATCATGAGCGTAATCAGCTCAAGTACATCAATGGGGATATCAATACCAGTCTGATTAAGACCGTTAAGGGCCGGACCATCATGGTGCAGCATGACACGACGAGCCCAAGACCTTACAGTCGCCACAATTTAATCCAAGGGACAAATGGCGTGTTTGCGGGTTTCCCGAATCGTATCGCCGTCGAAAATGGTGGCTTTGGTCAGAGTTACCACGAGTGGGATATGGACATGCAAAAGTGGTATGACAAATATGATCACCCTCTATGGCAACGTATAGGCAAAGAAGCTGAGATTAACGGCGGCCACGGCGGCATGGATTTTGTGATGTTATGGCGCATGATTTATTGCCTGCGCAATGGCGAGGCCTTAGATCAGGATGTGTACGATGGCGCGTCTTGGTCGGTGGTGAATATCTTAAGTGAACATTCACTCAATGACCGCAGTAACTCAGTCACCTTCCCAGATTTTACCCGCGGCGCATGGCAAACGGCCAAACCCTTAGGGATTGTCGGCGCTTAAGCAGCGGCTTTCGCCAAACTCATCATTTTGATGGGTTCACCATAAGGATAAGTGCCTCGGCCTTATCCTTTTTCTTTTCTTAAATGAAGCTTAGAGATGCCCACACCATCAATAGCAATAAGGGACAAGCAATTAGGGGCAACAAACTCATGATAAGAAACCAACTATAAACGCTAATAGTAGCCAATTTCTTTGATTTTCAAAGAAAAATCACCACTCTGCTGGGCACCAATCACTAGCCCTAGACTACAGACTTGGCTTAAATCTATTGCCACTCGGGAAATCGGTTTACCCCGACATTGGGGCAAGAAGTCACTGAAGGGAATTTCTATCCGCTGCCAATTCAAGACTCTAGCGCCACTCACGCCAAACGTTTGATGACTTGGCGCGGGCATAGGCGCTTGATAAACCGTGCTTTGGGGTGTGTCGACATCCTTTAGATTCACTTTATAATCTTTAGGTCGGTCGCCATCGAGTTCGACATAGATCCCAGTAAATCCACTGACATCTATAGGGCTAAACTCACAACGCACTGAAGCAAACCCGCCGCCATTTGCCAGCGACACATGGCCGCTAAACTCACCATAGCCTAAAGGTGACACCGTCATCTTACTGCGAGACAAACCGCCCATCACAGTGTCATTTATTCCATACCAGGGCTTTGCGGCATCTCGCACTCTAAAATCAAAAAAGATCATAACGACTCCCATAAAAAAAGCAGCCACCTAAGTGACTGCTTCCATAATACTTTTCAATACGAATAACAGCACTCGTTAACTCAGTTTAGCTTTATTCTCAGCGGCTTCACAAGCAGCAGCGGTAAAGATAACGTCAGTTGAGCTGTTCAATGCGGTTTCGGCAGCATCTTGAACCACACCAATAATAAAGCCGACAGCGACTACTTGCATGGCGACATCATTAGAAATACCAAACAAGCTACAAGCCAGTGGGATCAACAGTAATGAACCACCCGCCACACCCGAGGCGCCGCAAGCCGAAATAGCGGCTACAACGCTCAATAACAATGCGGTGAGTAAATCGACTTGAATGCCCAAGGTATGCGCCGCAGCTAAGGTCAATACCGTAATAGTGATCGCCGCGCCGCCCATATTGATGGTGGCACCTAAGGGAATAGAGACTGAGTAAGTGTCTTCATGCAGATTTAATTTTTCACACAGCGCCATATTCACCGGAATATTCGCCGCACTCGAGCGGGTAAAAAATGCCGTCACGCCACTTTCACGCAGACAACGAAATACCAACGGATAGGGATTACGTTTAATCTTCACGTAAACAATTAAAGGATTAACGATTAAGGCAATAATGGCCATCGCACCTAATAAAACTGCTAATAACTGCGCATAACCCGCAATTGCGGCAAAACCGGTTTCAGCAAACGTCGCAGCAACTAAACCAAAAATACCAATAGGTGCTAAACGAATAATGAAATGCACCATTTGCGAAATGCCGTGGCTCATGTCGGCAAATACTTGCTTAGTCGAATCGCTAGCATGATGTAAGGCTAAACCTAAGCCCACACCCCAAGCAAGAATACCAATATAGTTGCCCGTCATTAACGCATTCACTGGATTATCAACCAGTTTAAATAATAAGGTATGGATCACTTCACCAATACCTTGTGGAGGACTTGTACCTTCCACACCAGCAACCAAAACTAAAGTCGTGGGGAAAATAGAGCTTAAAATCACAGCAGTTAACGCCGCGGCAAAGGTCCCCAATAAATACAGGATCACAATTGGGCGCATATTGGTTTGCGTATTTTTCTTTTGATTGGCAATCGACGATGCTACTAAGATAAATACCAGTATTGGAGCAATCGCTTTTAGTGCTCCAACGAATAAACTGCCTAAGAAGGCGATATCTTTTGCGCTATCGGGTGAAAAACTCGCTAACACCACACCAGCGATAATCCCTAATAAGATTTGTAATACGAGACTGCCATTAGCCAACTTAGCTAATAATGATGATTCTTTTTTCATGGTTTAACCTGTCGTTATTATATTTCGGTTGAGATCCCCAACGCGCACCTTCGGAAATGAGGGCAATAAGGTTTTTATAGGATGTGACTAGACTTGTCTAGTTTTGCGGGGAAATAAGCTAACTAAATTACCCTTGTCCCGCAAAAAGCATACAAAAAACTAACAAGCGCCTTATTGGCGCTGCTTCATGGCTAAATCGGCACCACGCAACATGGCATCAATCAACTCGTGGGCATCGAACTTAGTCAGCGCTTCATTTGCCCCCACTTGGTGGGCCTGACTCACGCTTATTTCGCTGGATAAAGACGTGTGTAAAATGATGTATGCCTTGGCGGTCAGTGGATTATCACGCACCTCAAACGCCAGTTCGTAACCATCTAGTCCCGGCATCTCAATATCACTCACCAGAATATCTATGGGGTGATGCTCTAGTGCCGCTTGTTCCATCATGACTAAGGCTTCTTTACCGTCGGCGGTCACTCGATAAGGGATGTTGATCATATCAAGGGCATCGGATAACTGCTTACGTGCCACCTTAGAATCATCCACTAACAGGATATTCATGGGTTTGAGTTTCTCACGCTGCACATCGGTCAAGATTGCCCGATTTGCCTGTGGGTTATTAGGGAAAATTTTCGACAGCAATAACTCAACATCGAGCAATTGTACTAACTGGTCCTCAAAACGAGTCACGCCAGTCAAGTAAGCATTCTTGCCCAAATTAGCAGAAGGCGCCTCAATATCGCGCCAATTACATTCAATAATCTTATCGATACCACGCACTAAAAAGCCAATGATCATCCGCTGACAGTCAGTGATGATGATGTAGCATTTTTCGCGCTCTTCAGGGGCTATCGGCCGATAACCAATCGCAGCTGCCATATCTATGATAGGAATCGTATGGCCACGAATAGTTGAAGCGCCAAGAATCGTCGGATGAGATTGGGGAATTTTGCTTAGCTGTGTGTACGGCACCAGCTCACGCACTTTCAACGTGCCTAAGGCAAACACTTGAGTCTGTGATAACCGAAACAGTAGTAATCCCTGTGACTGACTTGCCTTACTTTTCATAATTAGATAAATAACTCACTAAAAACAACCTTCGGATAGCTTAACCTTAACACAGTAAAATTTTGATGACTAAGGTCAAACGAATGAAACTATTATTACCTATTTATTAATAGGTTCGATGCCAATCGCCGACAAGTGCTTAGTCTTGTAATGCGTACAAGACATCAAAGGCGAATTGATCCCAACCTTCGGCAGTAAAAGCGATATCGCGAATATTACGAACTTGGCTCACCGCATGTAATGGCGCTGCACCATTGACCATCAAGTAATAGGCCATGATAAGACTGGTGCGATCCTTGCCAGAGCGACAATGGAACACTACAGGCAGCTCATCAGCTTCACATTGCTGAATAAAGGCGAGTGCCTTGGGCAACTGAGCGACACAAATCGCCACATCCCCATCTTGAGGCGGCACATTGCGCGAAAAGGGAATACATTCGTAACGTAAATCAAGCTGCTTAAACGCACTCGGCTCGCATCCTTCGCCCCCATTGACCGACAGAATGGCACCAATACCGGCCTCTTTGAGCGCTTTTAAATCCCAAGGATCTTTATTAGGGCCACTGCGCCCTGCGACTTTACCTTCAACTAACCAGAATAAGTGTTGCATAAACCTTACCTACGACAAGTGAGATGACAAGGAACGCCAGAGATAAGCTAAGAATAGCTTGTTTCCAACGACTTAAGATTTTTTACCCCAAAATTCAGCATTGGCAGGCGGTAACTGTTTACGTTTTTTTTTACCCATACCTTCAGGCTTGGCGACAGGTTTAGCTTGTTCTAACAGTTCGGCTGGCATTTCATCATCGGCTTCAAAACCGACAATTTGCTCACGCACTAACTTAAGCTTGTTCTTTTTCTCTATCACGCCAAAGTGGTGATAATCCTCATGGGAAATCAAGGTCACGGCTAAGCCTGCTTCACCGGCGCGGCCACTACGGCCAATACGATGCATATAATCTGCAGGGCTCCTTGGTAAATCAAAGTTGATCACCACAGGCAGTTTATCGATATCGATACCACGGGCGGCAATATCGGTCGCAATTAACACACTGATCTCACCATTTTTAAAGCCATCGAGCACCCGCGTACGCGCACCTTGGGCTTTATCGCCATGGAACACTTCGGCAGTGATCCCACGTTTAGACAGCTTTTGCGCTAAGTGATTACAGGTATTTTTGGCACTCACGAAAATCAACACCTGTGACCACTGATGTTCTTTAATCAGATGCGCCAATAATGCGGTTTTCATCGGACGATTAACCGTAATCACCCGTTGATGAATCGTGCTTTCTTGCTCACTTTGCAATTGATATTCAAGTGGATTATTAAGCAGTTTTGCCGTTAACTCACGGACCTCTTCAGGGAATGTCGCTGAGAATAATAAGGTTTGTTTCTTGACGGGCAAAGCGTCGAGCACTTGGGCTAATTCTTCGGTAAAGCCAAGGCTTAACATGCGGTCAGCTTCATCTAGCACTAAGGCGCTGACACGATTGAGTTTGATGGCATTACTCGACAACAGATCTAACAAACGACCCGGCGTTGCTACTAGGACGTCGGCGCCAGAGCGTAGACTCTGCATTTGCGCATTCACCGACACACCGCCAAACGCAGCGACAATTTTCAGTTTGCCATTCAAATGCGAGGCATAGGACAGAAAGCTGTCAGCGACTTGTTGGGCTAATTCACGGGTTGGTACTAAGACCAAGCAACGAACATAAGCACCTGTCTTATCCTCTGTTTTTGCCTCAACAAGTTGTTGCAACAGCGGCACGGCAAAGGCTGCCGTTTTACCCGAGCCCGTATTAGCACCGGCTAACACATCGCGCCCCGCAAGCACAGCGGGGATCGTCGCCGCCTGTACTGGTGTGGGCGAAACATACGCTAATTCGGTTAATCGATTTAGCAAGGGTGCAATAATGCCGAGTTGGGCAAAGCTTGCCGCAGAGGAAGAAGCCTGAGTCATAGAAAGTTTAACTGCTCACCAATATCTTAATAGGCGGCTATTCTAGCTTAAATATCGAGGCAATGCTTGGCAGTTTCCAGCGTTAATAACTGCTGTTTCATCGCAAGCCCATAGGCGTAACCCGTTAACTTGCCATTTTTGCCTATCACTCTATGGCAAGGCACGATAATCGCAATGGGATTGGCACCATTGGCCGCGCCCACGGCACGCACCGCCTTAGGCCGACCAATTTGCTCGGCAATCTGCCCATAGCTGCAGCTCTGACCATAATCGACATTGAGCAAGGCTTGCCATACGTCGCGCTGAAATTCAGTGCCTTTAGGTGCGAGCTTTAAATTAAATTCAATCAGTTCACCTGCAAAATAACGCGCGAGCTGCACTTGAGTTTCACTAATATGCGCCTTAGCTTGATTGAGGACATCCTCACTCACCTTAGCAAGCGCAATCTCAGTGCGATCCGAGCCGACAACCGTTAAATGACTCAGCCCATAGGCATTGGCATTTAACTGCAATATTCCGGCAGGACTCATAAAAGTATCTACGGCACAAGGCTGATACGCAGCAATACTCGGCGCTTGGCTCAATTGACGAATCGCATGTTTCATAATTTATCTCTCTATTTATGTCTTCAACTTAGATCGTTTTAGTCGCTATTGATGCCAAAGCTGAAAGGTTAAATAACTGCCCCAAGGCGCGATGTCTTGACTCAGCTGCTGACACAGCTTCGGGTAGTTGACGGCACCCGCAGCGGCTTCATCCAGCCTATGGGTCTTGCCATACAAGGCCAGCAAATGCTTTTTAACAATCAAATCGGTATGCAAAAACACATTGGGATCGCCCAAACCGCGAAGCTTAGCATACGCGATTGTCCAAGGACCTATGCCCTTAACGCTGAGCCAATCATCGACACTCGCCTCAGGATGATCACAGATAAACGCCGCGAGCGCATTGAGGGCTAACTTACGAGCGCCGGGCATTTTTAGCTCAGTTAGACTCGCCTCACGAATGGCCTCGGGTGTAGGAAATAAACGATACTCGCAACCATTGAGACTAAAGCGCTCGCCATAGGCTTCAACCAATTGATTAAGTAGCTTAGTCGCCTGCACTACCGTCACTTGCTGGCCTAAAATCGCACGGCAGGCCGCCTCAAATAAGGAGCCTGCACCGGGAATGCGTAATCCCGAAAACGGTGTTAATCCTAAACTTGGTAGCGCACTTAAGCCTTGTTCAATCTGCAGCATATCCGCATCGAGGTCTAACATGCGTCGCACTTCAGTGACCAGCAATTGCAGCTCATCGACAGGGGAATCTTCGGTCAACATTATCGCGAGTTTGAAGCGATTTAGCTTAGGCTCATGGATAATGTGCACTGTGCCGCGCATCTTACCTAGGGCAAAACAGCGACCATATTCGAGCCCATTATCGCCAGCTTTGGCCTCATCGACCACGGACGCCTCATCGCCAACGACATCGCTCGCTTGTGGATGACTCATCTGCGGCGTGAACCATTCCATCCCTGTTACCGCACGTAAGCGATAAAACGCCAGCTGTGATGCCCAATCCAATGGCGGCCGATAATACTGATACAAGGTTAATCCATAGTGCGGCACAAATTCACCCATAGTATCAATCTCACCTAATCCTGTTGATGGCTCAATCATGGACTCCTTTGCGACTTTAGTTAATGCACTTTTTCTTAACTGGGTCGGCGTCAATTGCAAGGTTTGCTTAAACGCCTCATTGAAACGGCGAATACTATTGAAACCCGCCGCCATCGCGACTTGAGTGATAGGTAATTGGGTTTGGTGCAATAATTGTTTAGCAAACAGTAATTGCCGATATAAGGCATATTGTTTTGGCGAAGTGCCAAAGCCTTCGGTAAAGAGCTTATTGAGATAACGACTGCTGATCCCTAATCGGTCAGCCAATTGTGTTACTGTCGAAGCTGGCTCTCCCGATGATTTTCCCGCTAAGGCGCCCGCTTCGATTAAGCTAATGGCCCTCGCTAACGTTGTGCCAGTCCCCTTCCAAGGATTCGATCCCGGCGCACTGTCGGGCCGACAACGTAAACATGGGCGTAATCCCGCCTGCGCGGCTTTAATGGCCGAATCAAAATAACGCACATTTTGCTCTTTTGGTGCCACAGCAGGACACACAGTTCGGCAATAAATGCCCGTCGTTAATACGCCCACAAAAAACTTACCATCAAACCGCGGATCGCGGCTCATCCTCGCTTCACGGCAAATGGACGCAGAAAGTAGCCCCGCACTGGACTCCAGTGAATGCACCGAATCTATTTCATCACGCTTAATCGCACTCTTAGACACTCTATCTGCACTCATTTTTCACCACGCCCGACAATATTCGCTCACAATTAATTTCTTGTTCATTACTTTACGTAAAACTAGCATGTAGCACTAGCGGAAAACGGAACTCAATCATTTCAATGCTTTTAGGGCATGAAATCTTATATACCCAAGCTACCTGAAGATACGAGTTTCAGAGCGTCTAGGGTGCTTCAATTCAAGGCGCATCAATGACAGAATGTCGGCCACCTTTTGAATTGGTGCGACACGGAAGTGGAGTGCCCTAGACGCTCCGTCCCGGCGGCTGATGTTAACCACGGGGTAACGCACTTTATGCCGTGTTGGTTATTTTTAACTTAGTCCACTAGGTCTGCAAATAACCGCAATCGCCATGGATAATGGAATGGACCCATCCACTTTTAATCGGCCTCGCAATGGGCCACGATGTAGTCGCTAAAACTCATCAGAAAGAGGACGGGTCCACCTATGAAGATTACTACAATCGGTTTAGATATCGCAAAGTCTGTTTTTCATGCTGTTGGCGTCGATAAAGCGGGTAAGTTAATCAAAAAGAAAATGCTTAGACGCAAGGACTTACTTCCCTTTCTTGCTCAAATTGAG
>NZ_JAKKRO010000011.1:0-95186 GCF_025654235.1 Shewanella sp. SM32
TCTTTAGGTAAATCTCGCCAAGGGATACCTGTTCTAAGGCGGTAAAGAATACCTTCGAATGTTTGTCTATGTTCAGGTTTGTCATAAACACGGCCTGTGCTTTTCATTAAATGAAATAGCTTTTCCCAGCGTGCATCGGTTAGCATAAGTCTTGGCATGGCTTGAGGTTATGGTTACTTTTGGCGAAGCAAATTATAACGTCTTGCCATGCTGTCTAAAAATCACTCTCGAAAGATCAACAGACCCTAGATTAAGTAGAATTTTAGTGTTGGCTGATATCCCTGTATATAGGCTCACCATGGTATTTACTCACCGACACGCAGCCAGTCCATCCTTGGATGCTCGACCGCCCCGTCCATGGGGCGGACGGTCGTCTCGCCAATCACCATGGCTCACCTTTCGTGCATTCACGTAACCTGTAGATTTAAAAGACATACGCAACACAATTTGGGACATTTTCGTGTCAAAGCCTTAACTCAAACGCGTCTGTTTCAGATAAAAATTTCTATGGGTTAACGCTTTGCTCACCGGAAAATTAGGAGCGTAGCGAGTAATTTTTCCGTGTGCAGCAACTTGTTATACGCTTTTATTCTTGAGTAAAATCCCAACACCCGTATTGTTAATTTCACTCTCTTCCGCTTTTAATTGCTTATACTTCTCTTTTAAATCTTTCACGTTAGGGATCACACCAGTCATACCAGCCATTGCCCCCAACGCCCCAAACATAGGCAAACCTGTCAATGCTGCCGTAATTTCTATACCACCAACTACAACAAAGGAACCGATATCTTTCCCAGCAAATTTCCAACGCTTAGATGTCAGCTCTTTTATTTTGTTTTCATGATCTTTAAAAGCACTATTGAGGTTATCGAAAACCTTATCGCCTGTTCGATAGAAATTGCTGGGATTTGCTTCAATTAAACTTTTAAGCCCACCTGACAATAAATCCCGTATTTCATCTAAAGCACCCGAATTTCTAATTTCTATCAAAGCATCTGGTGGTATATTTCCCATCCATGGCATTTCATTCTTTACGGTAGAATTTAACGCTCGTGCAATATGAAGATCGTTTAGCTTGTCTGTCTCGCTGTTCCCTGCGTTATATTCCAGCATTTGGTTGTACCAAATCCAGCTTGTCTCAGCTCGTATTATTGGTGTGCCACGTAATTGCATGCTACGTTGGAAAGCATCATTAGCCTGGGAGAACCTGCTTATCAGATGCATAAATACAGCCTGTCCTGCTGTCTCCATGCCTACCTTTTTGCCCTGCTCATCTAGCAAACGCATCATTTGCTGAGCTAGAGAGCCATCCCACTCAGTTGCAAAAACTAGCTTGCCTGGGTTTAATAAACTTTTCTCGACATCTTCAGCATCCTTGAAGTGCGAGTAGTAAGCGAATAGTTCATCCTTATCTTGAATCTCCTGCCCAAAAAGAGTTTTTGTATGATCTATTGAATCAGCAACTGCACAATCATGTACAAACTCTCTATACCCATCTTCTAAATGATGCCTATCAGGAAGAATCGCTACAATCGGTTTCTCAAGATCAGCAAGAGCTAGTGACTTGTAAGAAAGAACCTGAAGAGCAAGCCGAACAACTTCATAGCACTTCTCTTCATCATTCATGAATTGAATCATGGGAGATATTTTTAAAAACGGGTCTGGCAATACTGTTGTATCAAAATACAACCCAGTAGAGCTTGCTACGTTTGAGCTTCCATCAGGAAATAATTCACCAGTAAATACGGCCTTAGAATCAAATGTATCTTCTAGGTGAATCCATGTCGGTTCCGATATATTCTCCCAGAAATCAACAATTTCCTCGTAGAATTCATCAATAACAGGCAAACAGTCTTTGACCCTGCTTTCATCAGATGAAAACCACCCCGCAAACCTGTATGGGTCTGCTTTAGCTTCAGTCATCATCTCAAATAGTTGACCAAAAGCGTAATTCACTCGCTGAAAGAACCCCTCCTGAATCTCTCTTAACGAGACAGCTTCTTTCCACTCTTGGCGGTCATTCTCATACGCAATAAACATACATAATGATCTAACTCTTCCATCGACAGTTTCAGGGTCAACCATTCCATCAGGTAAGATCCTCACCTGTTTCATGCTCTCCCAAAATCCATCAACCAAATGAGGTGCAAACTTAACTTTGCCCTCTTTCAGTTTTTCTTGGAGTAATTCTATGCGTCTATGTAATGCTTCTCTGTCCATGATTTAATTCACTTTTGCGTATAACTTCTTAGTATTTATGCGCTGCGCTGTTTGCAGGGCATAAATCGCTTGTTGGACTTGGCCGCTGCCACATCCATGTCAATTGGTATAAATGATGCTATAGGAATTTGCTTTTTTACGGTAGCGGTTTTTTATACAGCTTGGTGGGTAATCACTTGATATCGTTTTAGCTTTCTCATTTTTCGCGATTATTTTTTGATGATGAATAGCTATCTAACGACTTAAAACTCTAAGGAATACACCTCCCCTCGGAGTTGCCGCAGGGCGAATAGACAAATTGCGTGAGTTCGGTCATGGATGACCGACTAGCTTTCGCAGGTGCAGGGACGCATCCTTCGGAAGCGATAGCAAATTTGTCAATGAGCACAAGGGGCTTTCAACTCCGTTGGGGGCGTCTTGGAGCATCCAAGGAGGATAGGACGAGCAGTCCTCCTTGGTCGGGTGTGGGGTGAAGCCCCACGACTTTGATTTTAATTAAAACATTCAAATTACGAAAAAGATGGGATACATAACTTCTAAATCTAACTATCAACTTTTCTATAGGCAGAGCTTTACTTGGTCTATGCCCCTTTTGGACTGCGAAACACACTTTGGGGCAATAGCTTTTTAGCTAAACGAACAGCAGAAGTGTTAGTTAGGATTGGCCTTGTTACAACAGTGGCCGTTGGCGATATGGCCGCTCTTTCACATCTGACCGATAGGGATATGGGAAATGTCTATGATGTTGGGAACATCTTAGACCATGTGAACGCGGCATTTACACTTCCGTGTGCTGCAGATGTTATCGTCGAGCCAATAGGGATACTTTTTATTAAATAAAAAGACGGTGAGTCACTGGGTAAATAATGACAATTAATACAGCAGAACTAGCTTTGCGCATCAGTTCTTTATGTTGTAATTCGTCATTAAGAACTTGCCTAAGATAGGTATTGCCCTACCTGTGACGATCTAAAAGGATATTTGAGTCGCGCACTCAGGTGTCGCGCTGGACAGGCAAAATAGCCAAAGCATTTTATTTACTGGGTATGAACGGGCATAATGCGGCGCTTACTATTTGTTTGAGATACAAGGAATAACCATGAAGTACTTGGTTAGCGTAGTTGCATGCTGTTTATTATCGGCCTGTTCTTTTGGGGATGCTGATGTTGAGTTTACACCTGAAAAAGGGGAAGAGCGCTCGTATCAGCTGTATAGCACCACTAACATCACTGTAGACAATGGTCAGCGTACCGAAACGGTTAACGCCACGTCACATCAATTGCTGCGTTATAAGGTCCTCGAAACAGGCAAAAACAGTCGGTTTCAAGTGCATGTCGATTATATGAACATGCGCGATGGCCAAGGGAGCGGCGTCAGTAGTGGCCAGCGGGCCGATCGTAATCCAGAAATGCACGCTATTTTCTCGCAGGGGTTTGAATTTTCTTTAAATCTAGACGATGGCAGCGTTAAAGAATTCAGTGCATTGAACAAACCTGTATGGCAGGCGCTGTTGGTTGAACGCGGCGCAGAGCTTGAGCAGGAACTGAAAAAGCTCTTTAGCTCATCTGCCTTCCTTAGCACCATACCCGCCAAAGCGGGGGCGGTCGTCGCGCTTCCTGCCTATCAAGGCCACGCCAATGCCAAGCTTACTGTATTGCAAGTCACTGATACTCATGTGTTAGCCAAAGTTGAAAGTGGCGGCGATCAAGCCAAAATATACGGTCAGTTGATGTTAGAACGTGAGCGGGGTTGGTTAGCGCAGTTAGCCTTAGTGGCAGAAGCGCCATTTGAGCGCTACGGCTATAAGGGCACAGTGCGCAGCAACGTTATTATGTTGCCGCAGGAGCGCCAGTTGGGCGATCTGACGCAGTATTTAGGTTTTTATGATTTCCCAGTATTTGAGAATCAAAAACAACCTGACGTTATGTTGGATAACGTCAATAAGACCTTAGCCCAAGATGCTGTATTTGCCTATGATGCGGGCTACTTTTACCAGCAAGATGATTTATTAAAGCTGATTTATCAGTATGACTTTTCAGGTTTTAAGCCCGAAGGCGGGTTTAGCTTAACCGATATCACAGCACACAGTGCGGATGGCACAGTACTGCCGCTGCAATTGAGCAAGGTAGGCAGTTACAGTTATCCAGAACAGGATGGTTTCCATCAGTCTGAGCAGCAGAATTTGCTTATCGGTTGGAATGCACCGAATGACCTCTTAGCTCAGGTTGCTGAGTTTCGCGCGACAGCCCATTATCGCGGCGCGAAATTAGTCAAACTTAACCTGACCCCCGATCCCAGCAAAACTGTGGCCTTGCAGTATGAAGATATACAGCTGGAACTCTCGCCAATCCCAGATAAACCATTCAGTTATTTGCTGAAATCGCGAGGCAGCACTGACAAATCTTGGTTATACCGGCGCTTTGACGGTGCCGAAGGCGCTATGGTGAAATATCTTTCACCGCCGCCCACTGGGCCGGATTGGTTAACCCCGGCAGAGCAAAATATGGTGGCGTTGGCCTCATCGGCACAATATGAATCGATCACACAGTTTACCTTTCCCGCAGCGCCGCCCACGCTGACACTCTATGTGAATACTGTGGTTGACAGTGGTGAACTGACTAAGAACATTCGTTTTATTCCGACTCAAGATTACGCGCAAAATGTCGCCTATCCGCCGGCGCAGCAACAACTGCTTTATAGTGATGATATGTATGCGTCCTATGTTAATCAGCCGCAAGTTACTGCACCTGAAGACCCCGCCTTACTTGAGCCGCAAGTCGTGGCCAAATACGGCGTCAGTTTGCTGTTAACTTCCGAGCAGGCAGCTGTGTGCACGCTCAGTGTTGTCGATGCACCTAAGGTCAACGAGCACACACTGCAATGGACAAACACAAGCACTAACACTAACAACACGGGTTTTGGTGGAGGGCTGGATAAGTTTGTGCTGTATCAACTGACTAGCGCCGATGGGATCCGCCGCAATTTTTACGACATCAATGTCAGCAGCACTTTGGCCTGTACCGGTACTCCCAAATGGCAAGCGCTAGCGTATCAACCCGAGCAAAGCTGGTTGATTGATATCACTCAGTTGCCGAATGTTGATACCCATCAAACCGTGGCCGACTTTATGCGGCGCTATCGTTTTTTAAATGCGCAAAATTTACAGCTAGCTCCTGCTATTCAAGGTGACAGCAGTGATTTTTATCAGCGTCCGTTGCAGCAAGTATTACGTGAGGAACGCTGGTTTGTACTGGCGGGGCGCGCAGCACAGATAGAGCAGCTGACGATAAGCGGCGAACCGGTCAATAAACAGTGGGTTAATACATTCCCTGCGTTACCTTAAGGAGCAGAATATGAGAGTATTATTACTATTATCTGCGCTACTTATGTCGTTTAATCTGTCGGCTGAGCGAATTTTACTCGACGAACTATGGCGGCTTAGCGATGTGCCTGGTGAAGCCATTTATTATCAGGAGCAAGCGCCGACAGAGCAAAATGGCGAGTGGCCGCTACAACTCTTTTATCTGGAGACGGATAAACCCGTTTTTAAGGGCTGCGTCAACAGTCCCAATTTAGCCGAGAGTTTTATCGTTGGTGATTTTGAGTTTTTCTATCCCGATGGTCAACTGTCTCGCAAGGGCAGTAGCGATGCACAAGGGCGTTATCAAGGCACGCATCTGCATTATTGGGAAGACGGAGTGCTCTCGGGAGAGTACCACTACCAGCATGGCCAGTTGCATGGAGATCAGAAAAGTTACCATACTAATGGTCAATTAAGGGAGCTTCAGCATCGTGTGAATGGGGCTGAATTAGGATTATCGCAAAGTTATTTTAACAATGGCCAGTTGCAAACACGCGTAACCTACGGCGCTAACGGTATGGAAGGGCTATATGAAAGCTTTCATAACAATGGTCAGCCGGAGCAAACCGTTAATATGGTGGCGGGGAAAAGAGAAGGCGAGAGACTGTATTGGACAAAAGAAGGCTGGTTATACACTAAAGAGTTTTATCTTAAGGGGAAAATACACGGCGAAGTGTTGATTTACCGAGCTGCCGATGTGCTGCAAGAGATTAAACACTATGAGCATGATAAACAGGTGGGAAACCAGCAGCGTTTTGATGAACAAGGGCGGTTAGCAGAGCTGCAAAAGTATGATAAGGATGGTCGTGAAATTCAACATATTACCTATGATAATGCCGGTAACGTTGCGACCCAAACCGACACGCAATACTTCGCTAAAGGTCAGACTAGCACTGAACAGCGCTTCGATTCTGCGGGAAAGTTAACTTATCAATATCAGCAAGATACTGCAAATGACTGGAGCTTACGTCAGCGTTTTGATGTAGCAGGTGAGCTGATTGAACGTGATGAACAACTCAAGGGGCGATACGATGGCTTGTATATCGGTGCTGGTTGGAACGGTTATATCAGGCGGATAAACTACCGCAAAGGTCAAATGCACGGTGCATATCGAGAAGATAAGGCCGAGGACGGCGGTTTTGTCATCGGCCAATATCACTTAGGGTTAAAGTCCGGCAAGTGGGTCACAAAAAACGCGGATACGACGCGCAATGAGCAGTTTAACCAACAAGGTGAGCTGAGTGGTGAACAAACAGAAATCGCAGCCGATGGCACGATAATGCGCCGAGAGTTTTATAAAAACGCTAAGTTACATGGCGCGTATTTACTGCGTGGCTTTGATAAACAACTGCAAGCCCAAGGTCAGTATGTTAACGGTCAGCGCGAAGGCCAATGGCTGCTGCAAGATGAAAGCAGCTACAGCATGGTTAAGCTCTGGCATGGCAACTATAAAGTAGGACACGAAGTGGGTCACTGGCAGGCCTTTTCCGTCAATGGCCATTTATTAGGGCAGGCCCAGTATGATGATCAAGGTCAATTGCAAGGTAAAGGCTATAGTTTTAACGAAGATGGCAGCCTGCTGCAAAGTGATGAGTATCTTGATAATCAACTGCACGGCAGGTCGGTGTACTACTTCAACGGTGAACCCTCATCCGAGTATCGCTATCAAAATGGTCTGATGATAAGCGAGTAGCACTTCATCACCTAACCACACAATCAAGCAAAAACCGGCTAATTAGGCCGGTTTTTTGCATCTAGTTTGCTTGCCTTGCATTATCGTCAGGCATACGCGCCGCTTGTCATTAGATGGGACTTCTCAACCCCTCGTTTCGTGTTTACTAATTGCCAGAACAAACACAATCTCAGCGTTAAACGTCAATACGCCTTTATACTTCTTCGGCTATCACCGGGGGTGTTTTTAAACATGAACAATGCAGATGGGTGTACGAGCTGATTTTCAGCTAAAAGCATTATATTCATTCGGGATGGATAGTTTTACTTTTCAAACTCTTGAAAATAATTATTTATTGTGTAAAGTAGCGACCCTTGCTATTTTGTAACAAAATGATACAGAGTTACTGTTTTATTTGTCCATTTATTGGATATCCCTTTGCGTATGTCGCCCGACACAGCTAGCAGCAGTCTTGTTAGCTGTTTTTTTTGCCTAAATTTAAATATTGTTTGTTTTTTGTTCTACAAATCCATAGGTTAACACTTAGCCTTTGGATAATTGCGGCTATGCTTATTTCTATAACAAGGTTCCGTGAAAAAGGAGCGTGAGATGAAGCGAGTATTAATTAATTTGACGGGAAAAGTGCAAGGTGTGGGTTGCCGTCATGCGACCTTGACTAAGGCCAGAGCCCTTGGTGTGACAGGATATGTAACCAATTGCCGCGATGGCAGTGTTGAAGTACTCGCCCAAGGCAGTGACATTGCTGTTAATGCTTTAATTGCTTGGTGCGAAGTAGGTGTGCCTTGCACTGAGGGATTAACCGTAACGGTAGGAGAAGACGAGGCTGATGATATCTACCTCGATTTCTCCATCGTTCAGTCTTAATTTAAACGTACCGTGTTAACTTAACTGCACCGTTTTAACTTAAGAATTGTGCGGGTTGTGCGTTTGTTCAGTATTGGCCAACAGTCTGTATTGATTCGGCATTCTGATTATTTTGCATTGCACTGGGTTGCGCCATCTTGCGGATTTGGATCACCATGCCCATTTCGGGATGATCTAAATAATGGATTTCTTCACTCTTCACACGGCGGTTTTGCTCCAAAGGCACAGACATTAAAAATGGTGTCATGACTTTGGGCGCCGTGAGTGTTGCGCTGGTATCGGCCGCATCACTGGGTACGGCTGGCATTAATTTTCTGCCTTCTTTGCGCAAGTGCAATGCGGTTTCAATATATAAATAGTGGCTTAAATAGATATTCAGTGTGCCATCTAATTCCCATACTGGTGATACAGCAGGTGCAAGCATTGGTGTGCCATCGGCATTAGTCATAGGCTCTGCTTGAGCTTGCTTAATGATTTTTCTGCCATCGAAGTGATAAGTACCTGAGAAATCTTTACCCGCAAATAAGCGTATGGGTACTGAGCCACTCTTACCACGCATAGGTTGTTGCCAAGCCATGTGCAGTAAACTGCGCGTACCACGTTCGCGGGAAATACTATTGATAATGCTCGCGAACTGACTTTGGCTGCGGGTTAACAATACTGGGTTGCCATTGGCTGTAGGATAACTGATCTGTGCGCTGCTGATTTCAGATGGGATCACCGGCGGGTAACGATATTCCACACTCGCAGGCGCGGCAGGCATAGGTTCTGACGTCGAGGTACTGTTTAAGGTTTCAGCGCAGTGGCTATTTGCATCGGCATCAAATACCAGTGTGCAAGGCGCAGATGCGCTGGGTATCGGCGTGATTGCTTGCGCGATAGCGGGGGAGATTAAGTCTATTGCGTTATCGGTTTTCGTCTTGTTTGGCGCATCAGGCCATTGTTCACTTGACTGGCTTTGGCGTTCAAACACATAGACTTCAACCTCGAACCAAGCTTCTGCTTGGACGACTTGACTGTGTGATAGTGCAATGAGTGTAGCGATAGAGACCGCGAGTTTACGTAACACTATTTATCTCCAAGACGATGTTGCGATAATTGTTCTAGCAAGAGTTTCACTAAAGCGAGCCTGTCTTTACTGGTTTCGGCTGCAAGGCTGAACTTTAACTTATTCGGTCCTTCCATTCGATAGATTTGTGGCTGGCTTTGGAGTAATCCAATAATAAACACAGGATCTATGACATGATCATCACTAAATTCGATGCTGCCACCTTTACTGTGCACTTCTATTTTAGTCGCACCTAAGCGAGTCGCCTCATGTTTATAGAGGGTCATTTCCATTAAGTTACGCGTCGGTTCAGGTAATAAGCCAAAACGGTCGATCAATTCGACTTTTAACTCATCCAGCGCCGCCTGTGTTTCGCACCCTGCGATGCGTTTATAGAGCGACAGACGAATATTTACGTCGCTCACATAGGCTTCAGGCAGAAGGGCTGGGATACGCAGTTCAATTTCGCATTGCTGATTGAGCATTTGCGCCAGAGATGGTTCTTTGCCTTGTTTTAAGGCTTTGACTGCCGCTTCGAGCATTTCCATGTACAAGCTAAAACCAATTTTAGAAATATGGCCACTCTGTTCATCGCCCAAGAGTTCACCTGCGCCGCGGATCTCTAAATCTTGGGTCGCCAGCATAAAGCCCGCACCGAGATCTTCAAGAGCATCAATGGCTTCTAAACGTTTGCGCGCATCTGGGGTCATACGTTTGGGATGCGGCGTCATCAAATAAGCGTAGGCCTGATGGTGCGAGCGTCCGACGCGGCCGCGTAATTGGTGTAACTGTGCCAGACCAAAGGTATCGGCGCGCTCAATAATAATGGTGTTGGCACTTGGGACGTCGATACCAGTTTCGATAATAGTGGTACAGACTAACACGTTGAATCTTTGATGGTAAAAGTCTGACATTACCCGTTCTAGATCGCGCTCACGCATTTGACCGTGGGCAACAACGACTCGCGCTTCAGGCAATAAATCGATAATGCCTTGGGCACATTTCTCAATACTTTCAACATTATTGTGTAGGTAATACACTTGGCCGCCACGGAGAATTTCCCGCAAAATAGCCTCGCGCACAGTCGCGGGATCCGATTCCCGCACAAAGGTTTTCACTGCTAAACGTTTGGCGGGCGGGGTGGCGATAATCGATAAATCGCGCATACCCGACATGGCCATGTTTAAGGTGCGCGGAATGGGCGTCGCGGTCAGGGTTAAGATATCCACGTTGGCGCGCAGCGCTTTGATTTTCTCTTTTTGACGCACACCGAATCTGTGTTCTTCGTCGATAATCAACAGGCCTAAGTTTTCAAACTTGGCCTCAGATTGCAGTAACTTGTGGGTACCGATCACGATATCGACTTTGCCTTCTTCCAATTGTTGCAGCACTTGAGTCTGCTCTTTGGCGGTACGAAAGCGTGACATCACTTCAGTGACCACGG
Source organism: Shewanella sp. SM32 (assembly GCF_025654235.1). Classification (NCBI taxonomy): domain Bacteria; kingdom Pseudomonadati; phylum Pseudomonadota; class Gammaproteobacteria; order Alteromonadales; family Shewanellaceae; genus Shewanella; species Shewanella sp. SM32. The sequence continues at coordinate 10,631 of NZ_JAKKRO010000011.1, forward strand.
GCCAGTCGGCAAATCTGTCTTTAAAGTTTTCATAGTGTTGCTGGGCAAGCAGTGTGGTCGGAACTAGCACGACCACTTGTTTGCCAGCGTTGACGGCCACAAAGGCGGCGCGCATGGCGACTTCGGTTTTACCAAAGCCCACATCGCCACAGACTAATCTGTCCATTGCGGTCGGCGATTGCATATCGGCTAACACGGCGATGATGGCGCTTTCTTGATCAACGGTTTCTTCGAAGGGGAAGCCGCGGGCGAATTGAGCGTATTCTTCTTCGTCAATGGCGCAGCTTTCGCCGGGACGCGCTTGGCGACGGGCATAGACATCGAGCAGCTCGGCCGCGACGTCGCGGATTTTTTCAATCGCCTTTTTCTTGGCTTTAGCCCACGTCTCGTTGCCGAGTTTATTTAAGTGGGCGTCTTCATCGGCGCCAACACTGTAACGGCTGATGAGATGCAATGAAGACACTGGCACATACAGTTTGTCACCGCCAGCGTATTCTAATTGCAAGTATTCTGCGACCAGTCCACCCGTATCTAAGGTGACTAAGCCCCTATAAAGTGCAACGCCGTGTTCTAAATGCACTATGGGCTGGCCAACTTTGAGTTCGGCCAAGTTTTTAATCAGGGCATCATTACTGATCTGACGCTGTTTCTCACGGCGACGTTGCTGGGAAATACGATGGCCGAAGAGTTCAGTCTCACAAATGATACTGATACTTTCTTTGGCGCTGATTTGCAGCAAACAACCGCGTGACAGCGGTGATACGATAAGGCCTAACTTGGCATCACTTTGAATAAATTCATCAAAATGGTTAAACAGTGCAGGTTTTAACTGAATTTTAGCGAGCAATTCAAGCAGCGCTTCGCGGCGACCCTCGGACTCAGCGCTAAACAACATGCGTTTGGCGCTGCTGGCATAATCTTGCAGCGCTAGCAGCGGTTGCTTTAATTTATGATTGGCGCTGATGTCGGGCAGGGTGCTGGCGGCAATAACAACCGCTTTCGTTGTTTCAGTGCCATCTGTTGGCACTTGCATTTGATAACGTGGCAGCGGTTTAAAGGCGGCAAATAACTCTTCTATGAGTAAATACAGCTCTTTAGGCGCCAGTAATGGCCGCAGCGGATCGACGCGTCTGTCTTGATAGCGATGTTCGACTTCTTGCAGATGGGCGCGCGCCGACTTTTCGATATCGCCTAAGGTGACGAGTTGAGTGTCCTTGGGCAAGTAATCGAATAGGGTGGCGGTGTCATCAAAAAACAGCGGTAGATAGTTTTCGATCCCCGCCGGCATCAAGTTACGGCTCACTAGCTGATAAACCGATTCCGGCTCTTTGACTATGACCTCGAAACGGCGGCGGTATCTTTGCCTAAAACCTTCGATGGCCGAACTGTCGGTTGGGAATTCCTTCGCGGGCAATAGGCGAATCGAGTCGACAGGTTGCAATGAGCGTTGGGTTTCTGGATCAAAATGGCGAATGGTTTCCACTTCTTCATCGAATAGCTCGATGCGCAGTGGCATATTCATCCCTGTTGGGAAGATATCCAGAATCGATCCGCGAATGGCAAACTCGCCATGTTCATACACTTGCTCCACCGAATGGTAGCCAGTGTCGGTTAAATGCTGGCGTACATCGTGTAACTTGTAGCTATCCCCCTTTTTGAGCACAAACACGTTGGCGCTTAAATAGGCCTTAGGTGGCAGGCGCATCATCAAGGTGGTGACGGGCACGATAACGATATTTTGCTCAATCTGAGACAGCTGCGATAGCGTTTCGAGTCGCTGGGAAATTAAATCCTGATGGGGCGAAAAACTGTCGTAGGGCAAGGTTTCGCGGTCAGGGAATAATCTGACCTTAATGCCTGTTTTACTGAGCAAATAACTTAGCTCTAACTCTAAGCTTAAGGCGCTTGGCGTGTCACTGGTGACGACTAAGGTCGTTCCCTTATGTTGACGCGCTAAATTGGCGAGTGTAACTGCTTGGCAAACCCCGCCCACGGTGGACAGAGTCTGAATTTGAGTGCCATTTTTGACGGCTGGCGGCGTTAGGGCTGATATGTGAGTCATTGGCGTGCGATAAACTGATTCATTCACAAAGAGTTGCAGACATTGTAGAGACTTGATGGCGTAGGTGCCAGAGAAAAGTCAGCGGCTATTGACGCTCGTCTCTGGCGAGTTTGCGTAACTTGAGTTGTTTCTGTTGCACATTGAGGCTGGCTTTGACTAATTGCTCCACGTCAGATTCAAGAATTTGACTGAATTCAAAGTCGGTTTGCCATTGTAGATGTTCAGGTTGAGTATGTTGTTCTGTTCTGTCATTACGACTCATATCGCCTTCGGCTTGTGCTATTTTTTGTGCTTGAGTGGCGATGACTTTGCCAAAACAGAGAATGGCAACTAATTCGTCGTGAATAAACAGAGTAATTTTATAGTGGGAGCCAATGTCTAAGGCTGTTGGGGTGAGTAATCTCAGGCCACTACCACCAAATTGGTTACCAAAGCATTTTTCGCCCTCTTGGGTTTCTTTTTCTAATACATGTTGCAGCACTAGATCTACTTTGCGGGATTGCAGCTTTAAAAAATCCACGACAACTTTTGCCTCGTTATCTAAATGGCGCAGCTGTAGCAAGCAGTTAGCTTCGAGTGTTTTGACTTCGCTGAGTAGTTGAATGCCTAATGATTGCATTGATCTCAGTGCCATTTCTGAGGGTAATGGCTGGGAACTCGGCCATTGGCTTAGGTAGGCGGTAAAGTGGTGAGGCACACTAAAATACGGATTGGTGTCAGTGAACAAGGCTTGCCTCTTTATTTATAGGACCAATACCCCTATTATCGTGCCCATCTTCATGATTTAGCAAGTTCAGCACACAGGACGCAACCCTCTTTCAATGAATCCAGGATTCCCTTTCTATATTGGTTACCGTTATTGGCGGGCCAAAAAAGCGAACGCGTTCGCGTCGTTCATTACCTTATTTGCCGTTTCGGGCATTTTTTTAGGCGTTGCAGCCTTGATCGTTGTCAGCTCAGTGATGAATGGCCTTGAAGGCCAACTTAAGCAACGTATCTTAGGTGCAGTGCCACAATTAACCCTTTATAGCGAAGCGCCATTAGTCGATTGGACAAAGCAGGCGAGTGCGCTTAAAGCCTTACCGGGGGTGTTAGGCGTTACACCGAGCGTGTCGACGCAGGCCATGGTGCAATCTGCGTCGAATATTCGCGCTGTGCAGGTTTATGGGGTGTTTCCCGAATTAGCACAAAAGTTATCCTCCGTTGCGCAGCATACTTACTCAGGTGCATTTGAACAGTTGGCGAGTGGCGACTTCAAGGTGATTTTAGGATCTGAGCTCGCACGGCAACTCAAAGTTGCTCCCGGTGATACGGTACGATTATTGAGTGGCGATGGTGTGGTGTACTCCCCATTAGGCCCAGTTCCGAGTCAACGTAAGTTCTTGGTATCTGGCATTTTTGAAATGGGCTCTCAGGTTGATGCCGGCGTTGCATATATCCATTATCAAGATGCAAAACGTCTAATGCGCCAACCGAGTGAGGCTATTGATCAGCTTAGACTCTATTTAACCGATCCCTTTAGCGCGCCCGCTTTAGCGTCTAAAGTGCAGGATGTTCTCGCTAAACAAGATATTAAGGTAACAACCAGCGATTGGCGTGATACCTATGGTCACTTGTTTGGTGCGGTAAAAATGGAAAAGAACATGATGTCGCTGATGCTGAGCCTGATTGTGGCCGTGGCCGCATTCAATATTGTTTCGGCGCTAGTGATGATGGTGGTCGATAAAACCACGGATGTGGCAGTGCTAAAAACCCAAGGTGTAACCACGCCCGCCGTGATGGGCATTTTTGTGGTGCAGGGTTCGCTCAATGCAGTACTCGGTTTAGTGCTTGGGCTCGCGGTAGGTATACTTATCACCTTGAATCTGAATGGCATTATGACGACCTTAGGCATTTCGATTTTAGGTGCGGGACAGAGTTTGCCAGTAAAACTGGAGTTGATGCAGTTGTCAGTGATCGTGATAGGCACGCTATTGGTCACCTTGTTGGCGACCTTATATCCCGCGCTGCGTGCGGCCAGTGTGCAACCCGCAACTGCGTTGAGATACGAGTAACCCGTGAGCTTTTATGATTAGTCGTCACCCATGGGCATTCATCCGTGAGTGATGGTTTGCCAAGATGAAAATAATTTAATGTATTGATTTAATGAAATAAATCGATGCCAAAGCATGTTTAAGAGAGAACTTCAATGCAAGACGTGTTACTGCAAGTGCAGAGTGTCAGTAAGAGTTACCATGATGGCGCCGTGACCACGCAAGTGTTGTCTAATGTCGATTTGCAGGTGTTTAAGGGCGAGCAGTTGGCGATTGTCGGCAGCTCAGGCTCAGGTAAGAGCACACTGCTGCATATTATGGGCACTTTGGATGAGCCAACCGCGGGCAAAGTCTTGTTGCTAGGCGAAGATTTATACCAAGTGTCTAGTGCGCGCCAAGCGCAGATCCGCAATCAAGATCTCGGCTTTATTTATCAATTCCATCATTTATTGCCTGAATTCACTGCGCTAGAAAATGTCGCTATGCCGGCATTTATTCAAGGTAAAGACCGTAAACAAGCACTCGCCGATGCCAAAGTCTTATTGGAGCGGGTAGGGCTAGGCCATCGCATGACTCACATCCCCGCCGAATTATCGGGCGGCGAACGTCAGCGTGTCGCTATCGCAAGGGCGTTGATTAATAAACCTAAGTTAGTGCTGGCCGATGAACCTACGGGTAATTTAGATGCTAACAGTGGCGATGCGGTTTATGAGTTGATCCGCGAGCTGGCCGATCAGTTAGGCACGGCGTTTGTGGTGGTGACCCATGATCATAAATTGGCTGCCCGTATGGACCGCCAACTGATGATGAAAAACGGTTACTTGCAATTAGCGGCGGAAACCCAAGTATGAAAGGACCGTTAGCCCTATCCATTGGTTGGCGTTTTTATCGCGCCCGCCAATCCAACAGTTTTATTAGTTTTATTTCCTTTGCATCGACTGCCGGTATCGCTTTAGGTGTGGCGGTATTGATCATAGTTCTGTCTGCAATGAATGGTTTTGAGCGCGAGCTAGAGCAAAGATTACTGGGTGTAGTGCCGCAGGCGGACATTGTCGGGGTGGACGAACCTATCGTCAATTGGCAGAGTGTTGCGCAAGGTGCACTACAAATTGAAGGTATTCGTGGTGCTGCCCCCTTTATTCGCATGCAAGGTTTAGTGCAGAAGCCTGGTGGTTTTCAAGGCTTAGCCGTGGTGGGTATTGATCCGAAAGAAGAAACGAAGGTTTCAACTTTGTCACAGTTTATGAGTGATGCAAGCTGGCAGAGTCTGAGCCAAGATGAGAATCATATCGTCCTTGGCGAGAGTTTATTGACTAAGTTGGGGCTTGAGGTGGGTGATACGCTGGCCTTATATGTGCAGGATATCGATCCCGACGCGGCAGGCAGTTTACGTGCGGCGAAGAGCCATCGTTTTGTGGTGTCAGGCACCTATCATCTGGGCGGCGAGCTTGAACTGACAACCGCTTATATTCCATTGCAATACGCGGCGCAGATCTTGAACATGAATAACGGTGTAACGGGTGTGCGTATTAGCGTCGATAAAGTGTTTGATGCACCAGTAAAAGTGCGCGAACTCGGTTATGCGCAAAAGCAGTCTGTGTATATCAGTGACTGGACACGTACCCAAGGGCATTTATATCAAGATATTCAGTTAGTTCGTACTGTGATGTATTTAGTTCTAGTGTTGGTGATTGGTGTGGCCTGCTTTAACATCGTCTCCACCTTAGTGATGGCGGTGCGGGATAAAGCGTCCGAAATTGCGATTTTGATGACCATGGGCCTGAGTCGTTTGGCTGTGATGGGGATTTTCATGGTGCAGGGCGCGTTAAATGGTCTGCTTGGCTGTGGTCTTGGCGGCATTATTGGCATTAGTGTGGCGCTGAATTTAAGTGCGATTGCGAGCTCAGTTGAGCAGTTACTCGGTATTCAACTGCTCTCGGCCGATGTTTACTTTGTCGATTTTTTACCGTCTGAGTTGCATGTTTCGGATGCAGTACTGGTGATTGTGATGGCGTTTGTGATGAGTTTAATCGCGACTTTGTATCCCGCTTGGAAGGCGAGCCAAATTGCACCAGCACAAGCGTTAGCGGGTAGATAACTGGATAAGTGGTTGTTCGTCCTGTTAGCCGATTTGGGCTGAAATCAGTGCAGATGTTTTCAGGACACTCCTTTCTTCCCAATGACTATTGCTTAATTACTATACTATTTCTAAATACGAAATTGTGGCGACTGAGGACTTGATGACTCGAGTACTTAAGGCTTTAGAATGAAAACCACATAAACAAAAAGGCCAGTGGGCGCTCTTAAAGAGATTACCACTGGCCTTTTTTGTATCTGTTTTATGCGTTTATTTAAAGCTAAGTGTTAATCTTGATTAACGCTTTAAGCCTTCGTTCAATAATGGACGCATGATCTTCACTAATTCTGTGGTCACCTTAGGTGAGCCAGCAACGATGTTGCCCGAAACCAAATAGTTATGGTTGCCAGTAAAATCAGTCACTGTACCGCCTGCTTCGCGGCAAATCAGATCGCCAGCAGCGATGTCCCATGGCTTTAAGCCGATTTCAAAGAAACCGTCCAAACGACCCGCGGCAACATAGGCTAAATCTAATGCGGCAGAACCTGCGCGACGTAAGTCAGCACATTGGCCGAAGACTTCGCCGAAAATAGCCATGTAAGTTTCAGTGTGTTGACGCGCTTTGAATGGGAAGCCAGTACCAATCATGGTAGGCGCTAATTCATTCACGTTGGTCACACGCAGACGGAAATCATTGAGTTTGGCGCCTTTACCACGTACAGCGGTAAAGAGTTCTTCACGGACAGGATCGTAAACAACGGCAACTTCAGTCTTGCCTTTGTATTGCAGAGCGATTGAAACCGCGAAGTGGGGAATGCCTCTAACAAAGTTGTTAGTGCCATCCAGAGGGTCGACTATCCAAACATAGTCTTTATTCTCACCGCGGTTTTCGCCTTTCTCTTCACCCACGATAGTGTGATCAGGGTAAGATTTACGAATTTGGTAAGTAATTGTCGCTTCTGCTTCCTTGTCTACACTGGTAACAAAATCGTTGATACCTTTTGAACTGACTTCGATACGGTCAAGTTCAGTATAGGCGCGCATAATAGTTTGGCCGGCCGCGCGGGCAGCGCGTACAGCAATCGTCAGCATCGGATGCATTGCAATCCCCTGGATGTTAAAGAACGTTAAAATAGCGGGCGGTATTATACTCGATTTGATAGTTATATCAAATACCGATTTTCATATAAGCATTCGGCAATGGCTGTGATAATATTCGTCCCCAACGTTTTATGAATTAAATTAAGTTGTTTCATGCTAAGTAATATTCGAGTGGTTTTAGTGGGGACTTCGCACCCCGGCAATATTGGTTCTACTGCCAGAGCGATGAAGACTATGGGTCTGTCTACTCTGTATCTTGCAGAACCCCGGGTTGAGCCCGACGGTCATTCCATAGCATTAGCCGCGGGTGCATCGGATATTCTGAAACATCTTGTGAAAGTGGATTCACTTGCTGAAGCGATTGCCGATTGCAGTCTAGTGATTGCAACCAGCGCGCGCAGTCGCACCTTAGATTGGCCCATGTTAGAGCCAAGACAAGCTGGGGTGAAATTAGCGACCGAGGCACTTAAAGGCCCTGTTGCGATTGTGTTTGGCCGTGAAAACCATGGTTTAAGCAATGAAGAGCTGCAACAGTGCACTTATCATGTGGCTATCCCTGCAAATCCAGAGTACAGCTCGCTTAATCTGGCGCAAGCCGTACAAATCATTTGTTATGAAACCCGCGTTGCCCATCTCTCGCAAAAAGACGTTGCCGAAGAAGAGCTGACTGAGTATCCCTTGGCTGCCGATCAGGAACGTTTTTTCGCACACCTTGAAACGACACTGTTATCAACTGGATTTATCATTAAGAACCATCCTGGACAAGTGATGATGAAACTTCGCCGCTTGTTTAGTCGTGCACGGATTGAGAGTCAGGAAATGAATATCCTCAGGGGTATTTTGACGTCAATTGAGAAAGTGGCGGGTTCTAAAGAAAAATAGCCAAACCTTAATAATTAACACTAATCGCGAAGGATAAACAATGGGCGTGATAGCTAGGCTAAAAGAAGATATTGAATCTATATATCACCGTGATCCTGCGGCGCGTAGCGCGTTTGAGATCTTGGTTAACTATCCAGGCATGCATGCCATTTGGTTGCATCGGATAAGCCATAAGCTATGGAAGCGCGATTGGCGCTTAACGGCACGTTGTTTATCGACGTTTTCCCGTTGGTTGACAGGAGTTGAAATCCATCCTGGGGCAACCATAGGTCATCGATTTTTTATCGACCACGGTATGGGCGTTGTGATAGGTGAAACGGCTGAGATTGGTGATGATTGCACCCTTTATCACGGTGTCACGCTTGGCGGAACCACCTGGCAGGCGGGGAAACGTCACCCGACGTTAGCCAATAACGTGGTGGTGGGCGCAGGGGCAAAAATCCTCGGTCCTATTACCATGCACGATGGTGCGCGTGTGGGTTCGAATTCTGTTGTGGTGAAAGATGTGCCCAAAGATACCACGGTTGTGGGGATTCCTGGGCGCGTGGTGGCTACACCGTCACCGCAATCGAAAGAGAAAACTGAACGCCGCAGCGCGATGGCAAAAAAATATGGCTTCGATGCGTATGCGGTATCACCGGATAATCCCGATCCTGTGGCCAATGCAATAGGGCAGATGCTCGATCACATGCATTTGATGGACTCGAAAGTTCAAGAGTTGTGTCAAGCCATTCAAGGGCTGGGTGGCAATGTCTGCACTGAAAAACTGCCAGAGCTTGATATGGGCGAGTTTAATGATGCAGAAAAAGCGGCAGCGGAAAAACGCCATAGTGCATTAGATGAGTTTGATCCGAGTATCTAAGTTTCAAGAAATAGTTCAACGAAATGATTTAACTTAGCGGTCTAACTTGCTTAAGGGTTGACCCTCACAAGGGTCTCGCTTAGCGTTTTACTTTAGCTCATCCTGTTGTAAAGGCGCATATTGCGATCAAACCTGAGTTTGATCGCGCCATAGTACCGAGATCACTTTTATCCTGCGTTTATATCGTGCTAGATGTCGATTAATTGGCGCTTTAGCATTGAATCTTAGGCTAGAAAAAGGTTAAATACCCCACCAAGATGAAAGGGTATTGGTTATGTGCACACTCATATACTTGAGTGTTTTAGTAGGTTTTAATACTTGACTGAATTACTCGGGTATGTTGAAATAATGCATACCTGTTCGGGAGCTATGGTAGTTATGAAACTTACATCAAAAGGTCGTTATGCAGTAACCGCTATGCTAGATGTGGCAATCCACTCAGCATCGGGACCAGTTCCCTTAGCGGATATCTCTGAAAGACAAGGGATTTCGCTTTCCTATCTGGAACAACTCTTCGCTAAGCTAAGAAAACACGGTTTAGTTGCCAGTGTACGTGGACCGGGCGGTGGTTATCGCTTAGGCCTAGAAGCCAATGATATTTCAGTCGGCATGGTTGTCCATGCTGTAGACGAGTCTGTCGATGCGACTCGTTGCCAAGGACTTGGCAATTGTCAGAGTGGAACTCGCTGCTTAACCCATTCACTTTGGGGCGATTTAAGCAAACAAATTTCCGATTTTTTAGATGGTATCAGTCTTGCCGGCTTGATGCAGAAGCGAGATGTGCAATTTATCTCACTTAAGCAAGACACTATGCAAAAGGAACAAAGAGTCAGTTTATAGTGGCACTTTGTTATATATAAAAATAATTTTTGTACGTTGTATGTAGCCTCTACCAGAGACTGCTCAGTACGGAGTGTGTTATGAAGCTTCCTATCTATTTAGATTATGCCGCCACCACGCCTGTTGATCCTAGAGTCGCGGAAAAGATGTTCCAATGCATGACAATGGACGGCATCTTTGGTAATCCGGCCTCACGTTCACACCGCTACGGCTGGCAAGCCGAAGAAGCGGTGGATATTGCTCGCAACCAAGTTGCCGAGTTAATTAACGCCGATCACCGCGAAATTGTGTTTACCTCTGGCGCGACGGAATCGAACAACTTAGCGATAAAAGGTGTTGCTCATTTCTATCACAAGAAAGGTAAGCACATCATCACCAGTAAGACTGAACATAAAGCGGTTCTCGATACTTGTCGTCAATTAGAGCGTGAAGGTTTCGAAGTGACTTACTTAGAGCCTGCTGCAAACGGCATCATTCCGATGGAACGTTTAGAAGCAGCGATGCGTGACGACACTATCCTTGTCAGCATCATGCACGTGAACAACGAAATCGGTGTTATCCACGATATCGATGCAATCGGTGAACTATGCCGTTCAAAAGGCATCATTTTCCACATGGATGCGGCGCAAAGTGCAGGCAAAGTACCTATCGATGTGCAAGCCACTAAAGTGGATTTGATCTCGATTTCTGGCCACAAAATGTATGGCCCTAAAGGTATCGGCGCACTATATGTTCGTCGTAAGCCACGCATTCGCCTAGAAGCGCAAATGCACGGTGGTGGTCATGAGCGTGGTATGCGTAGCGGTACGTTACCAACGCATCAAATCGTAGGTTTAGGTGAAGCTGCTGCAATCGCAAAAGCGGAAATGGCCTCTGATGACGCTCGTATCGGTGCATTACGTGACAAATTATGGAATGGCATCAAGCACATTGAAGAAACCTATATCAATGGTGATGCGATTGACCGTGTTAGCGGTAGCCTCAACGTCAGCTTCAACTATGTTGAAGGCGAGTCGTTAATGATGGCACTGAAAGATTTAGCGGTTTCATCGGGTTCGGCTTGTACCTCAGCCAGCCTAGAGCCTAGCTACGTATTACGTGCGCTTGGCTTAAACGATGAAATGGCACATAGCTCGATTCGTTTCTCAATCGGCCGTTTCACAACCGAAGAAGAAATCGATCACGCTATCGAAGTTATTACTCAATCTATTGATAAATTAAGAGAAATGTCTCCTTTGTGGGAAATGTTTAAAGATGGGATCGACCTGAACCAAGTTCAGTGGGCACATCATTAATTCTGACCTTTACAATAGATAATTTTGGAGCAGTACCATGGCTTACAGTGAAAAAGTGATAGATCATTATGAGAATCCACGTAACGTTGGTTCTTTTGATAAAAACGATCCTTCGGTCGTGACCGGTATGGTAGGCGCACCTGCTTGCGGTGACGTGATGAAACTTCAGTTGAAAATTGGTGCTGATGGCATCATTCAAGACGCTAAGTTCAAAACCTACGGTTGTGGTAGCGCGATTGCGTCTAGCTCACTGGTAACTGAGTGGGTTAAAGGCAAGACTATCGAACAAGCTGCGGCGATCAAAAACACGGATATCGCTGAAGAATTGGCATTGCCACCAGTGAAGATCCACTGTTCAATTTTGGCTGAAGATGCCATTAAAGCTGCTATCGACGAGTACAAATCGAAACAAGCTAAGTAACATCTGGAGTTAAGATGGCGATTACAATGACCCCAGCGGCAGCCGATCGTGTCAGATCTTTCTTAGTCAACCGAGGCAAAGGTGTAGGCCTGCGTCTCGGCTTAAGAACATCAGGCTGTTCTGGTATGGCTTATGTACTTGAGTTCGTTGATTCTTTAAATGATGATGATGAAGTGTTTGATATCGAAGATGTGAAAATCATCATAGATGCCAAGAGCCTTATCTATCTTCAAGGGATCGAGCTGGATTTTGTTAAAGAAGGGCTGAATGAAGGCTTCCAATTTAATAATCCTAACGCAAAAGGTGAGTGTGGTTGTGGTGAGAGTTTCACTGTTTAACCGCTAAAGTTGACGCATGAATTATTTCGAGCTGTTTAAATTTTCCTCTGCCTTCGATATTGATACCGCCTTACTTGCAGAACGCTATCGCGAACTGCAACGGGCGGTTCATCCCGATAAATTTGCCAATGATACTGATCAGCAAAAATTGCTGTCGGTGCAGCGCACGGCGCAAGTCAATGATGGTTTTCAAACCTTAAAAGATCCCATTCGCCGCGCCGAGCATATGTTATCGCTGCGTGGTATTGAATTAAGCCATGAAACCACGACAGTGAAAGATACTGGCTTCTTGATGCAGCAAATGGAATGGCGCGAGGCGTTAGAAGATATACGCGATAGTGCCGATCCTCAAGCGAGTATTGACGAGCTATATCAATCTTTTGCGCAGTACCGCGCGCAACTCACTCAGCAATTGACTCAACTGTTAACCAGTGAGCAGGCTGAAGATGCATTGTTAGCGGCAGATCAAGTTCGCAAACTCAAATTTATGGCAAAATTACACGACGAGTTGACCAGAGTCGAAGACGCTCTGTTAGATTGATTTTCCGTGTTTATGTTACTTTGCTGACTCAAGTACGCTTGAGTTGGCATTACTAAGTTGGATATATATGGCCCTTTTGCAGATAGCTGAGCCCGGTCAAAGTGCCGCGCCGCACCAACATAGACTTGCCGTTGGCATCGATTTAGGTACGACCAATTCTTTGGTGGCGGCCGTTCGAAGTGGAGAGACGGCAACCCTGCCGGACGAACTTGGACAGCATTCATTACCTTCTATCGTGCGTTATACCCAAGATTCAGTCGAAGTCGGCGCACTTGCGGCGTTGAGTTCGGCGCAGGATCCGCAAAACACGATCGTTTCGGTAAAGCGTTTTATGGGCCGCAGCCTAGCGGATATTCAAGCTGGCGAGCAATCATTACCCTACGAGTTTGCCGAAAGCGAAAACGGTTTACCTTTATTTGTGACTCCCCAAGGCCAAGTGAATCCCGTGCAAGTATCTGCGGAGATTTTACGTCCGCTGATCGCCCGCGCTGAAAAAACCTTAGGCGGCGAACTGCAAGGCGTGGTGATCACTGTGCCTGCGTATTTCGATGATGCCCAGCGCCAAGGCACAAAAGATGCCGCAGCTTTGCTGGGTGTTAAAGTGCTACGTTTGTTGAATGAACCGACTGCTGCTGCGATTGCCTATGGTTTAGATTCTAAGCAAGAGGGCGTGATTGCCATCTATGATTTAGGCGGCGGTACTTTCGATATTTCTATTTTGCGCTTGAATCGCGGTGTATTCGAAGTGTTAGCCACTGGTGGTGATTCAGCGCTTGGCGGCGATGATTTCGATCATTTACTGCAAGCACATATGCAACAAGTGTGGCAGCTTAGCGACATCGACTCACAATTAAGTCGTCAGTTGTTGATTGAATCGCGTCGAGTCAAAGAAGCCTTAACGGATGCAGCAGAAACTGAAGCAAAAGTGATCCTTGCCGATGGTACTGAACTGACGCAAATCGTTACTAAAGCTGAATTTGATGCCATGATTGCGGCATTGGTGAAAAAGACGATTGCCAGCTGTCGCCGTACCCTGCGTGATGCGGGCGTGACGACGGATGAAGTGCTTGAAACTGTGATGGTTGGCGGTTCAACGCGCGTGCCATTAGTGCGTGAACAGGTCGAAGCTTTCTTCGGTAAACCACCCCTGACGTCTATCGATCCCGATCGTGTTGTCGCCATTGGCGCGGCCATTCAAGCCGACATTTTAGTGGGTAACAAACCCGAATCGGATTTGTTATTGCTCGATGTGATCCCTTTGTCATTAGGCATAGAGACCATGGGCGGCTTAGTGGAAAAAGTGGTATCGCGTAATACCACGATTCCGGTTGCACGGGCGCAGGAATTTACCACCTTTAAAGATGGTCAAACGGCCATGGCATTCCATGTGGTGCAGGGCGAGCGTGAGCTCGTCGCTGATTGCCGCTCACTGGCGCGTTTTACCTTAAAGGGTATTCCGCCGTTAGCCGCTGGTGCTGCGCATATTCGTGTGACCTTTCAAGTGGATGCCGATGGTTTACTTAGCGTGACCGCGATGGAGAAATCCACCGGCGTGCAGTCTAGTATTCAAGTTAAGCCGTCTTTTGGTTTATCGGATACTGAAATTGCCACTATGCTGAAAGATTCGATGAAGTATGCCAAAGACGATATAGGTCGTCGTATGCTGGCCGAGCAGCAAGTGGAGGCGGCGAGGGTACTCGAGTCTTTACATGCAGCGTTAGCGAAGGATGGCGATTTGCTGAATGCCGATGAGCGTGCTCAGATCGATGCTACTATGGCCAATGTGGCGCAAGTTGCCGCGGGCGATGATGCCGATGCGATTAAACTCGCGATTGAAAAACTGGATGAGCAAACCCAAGATTTTGCTGCCAGACGTATGGACAATTCTATTCGAGTGGCATTTAAAGGCCAGTCGATCGACAACATATAGGTGATGTAATGCCCCAATTAGTCTTTCTTCCCCATGCCGAGTTGTGCCCTGATGGCGCTGTGCTTGAGGCGAATGTTGGTGAGACCATTCTCGATGTTGCGCTGCGTAATGGCATCAATATCGAGCATGCCTGTGAAAAGTCCTGTGCTTGCACGACGTGTCACTGTATCGTGCGTGAAGGCTTTAATGATCTTGAGCCAAGTGATGAGCTAGAAGATGACATGTTAGACAAAGCATGGGGACTCGAGCCCGAAAGCCGTCTATCTTGTCAGGCTAAAGTGGTCGACACTGACATGGTGATTGAGATCCCTAAATACACGGTTAACATGGTTAGCGAAGGCAATTAATATTGCTTCGATAATGATTAAAACCAGTCCACGTGACTGGTTTTTTGCTTTTGGCGTTGAGCATTTGTGCAACTAATCTTGTCTATGCCTCTAGTTGTTTGATTTATCCTTGCGCAGGCGTATTATGCGCTCAAAATTAATGGTTGCCGGAGACCAAATGAGAATAGCGATTTTATCGCAAGGGCCAGAGTTATATTCAACGAAGCGACTCGTTGAAGCGGCTCAATTACGTGGTCATGAAGTACACGTAATCAATCCCCTTGAATGTTATATGAATATCAACATGCGGCAATCGAGTATCCACATTGGCGGGCGAGAGTTACCTGCATTTGATGCCGTGATCCCCCGTATTGGGGCGTCGATTACCTTTTATGGTTCGGCGGTGTTGCGCCAATTTGAGATGATGGGCGTCTATGCCTTAAATGATTCAGTTGGAATTTCCCGCTCACGGGACAAATTGCGTTCTATGCAGCTGATGTCACGCCGCGGTATTGGTTTGCCTATTACCGGTTTTGCCAATAAACCGAGTGATATTCCAGACTTAATTGATATGGTGGGTGGCGCGCCTCTGGTGATTAAATTACTCGAAGGCACTCAAGGCATTGGCGTGGTATTAGCCGAGACCCGCAAAGCGGCTGAGAGCGTGATTGAAGCCTTTATGGGCCTTAAAGCCAACATCATGGTGCAGGAATATATCAAAGAAGCCAACGGCGCAGACATTCGTTGTTTCGTGCTCGGCGATAAAGTGATTGCCGCCATGAAACGTCAAGCTATGCCCGGTGAGTTCCGCTCTAATTTGCACCGTGGTGGCACGGCGAGTTTAGTCAAACTGACTCCTGAAGAGCGCTCTGTAGCTATTCGTGCGGCGAAGACGATGGGATTAAATGTGGCAGGGGTTGATTTGTTACGCTCAAACCATGGCCCTGTGATCATGGAAGTGAACTCTTCACCAGGGCTTGAGGGGATTGAAGGCGCCACCACGAAAGATGTTGCGGGTGCTATTATTGATTTTGTTGAAAAAAATGCGATTAAAGTAAAAAAGGTGACGCAAGCACAGGGGTAATGCCTCGGTTGTCGAGTATTGACTACGGAATATCAACACTTGATTCACCTCCTTATGGGTAACGGCGTTAAGCACTAGCTTATCCATTCAAGCGAACAGAATAGGGGAAAACGATGACATTAACTTGGATAGATTCGTTAGATATTGCGTTGGAATTACTCGAAGCACACCCAGAGGTGAATCCCACTCAGCTGCATTTCACCCAACTGTATGAGTGGGTGTTAGCTTTGAATGATTTTGCTGATGATCCTAAGCATTGCAATGAAAAAATACTGGAAGCAATTCAGCAGTGTTGGATTGATGAAAAGTAGTGAGCACAGTTGTGGTACGGCTTTTTATGTGAGGCATCTTGTCCTTCAGAAAATTAACTAAGGTGATTTACCTCACGTATTTGCAGTGGCGCAGAGAATATTTCGCGAGAGTTTGATCACAGTCAAGTTCATTTTCAGTGGATATCGTAATTTGTTGTATATTGGTTAAGGCATTTATATGGCTTAACTTTATTATCGCAACTGCAAGGATGTTCACATGAAACTTTTGCTTGTATTGTTATGTATGCTTGTCCCTTCAATGGCTTGGGCTCATCCAGGTCATGGCGGTGTCGGTTTATTCCATCACTTGTTAGATCTTGCACCCGCAGTCATTTTAGTCGCTTTGATTGCATGGGCTGGTATTTGGGCAAAAAATAGAAAATAATCCCATTTTTTAATGAGTTAATGAACCCTGCTAAGGATTTATCCTCCTAGCGGGGTATTTTGTGTGATCAAACTGATTACGAATAAAGCGAATGTGCGCAATATCTCAGACTAATTTGCTATAAAGATAGGATTTAGCTTTTAAATTTCGTATAATCCGCGCGAATTTTTTAAACTTGCTGACAAAGGAAGCTAGTTATGGCGATCGAACGCACATTTTCTATTATCAAGCCAGATGCTGTTGCAAAAAACCACATCGGTGCTATCTACAATCGTTTTGAAACTGCTGGTCTTAAGATCGTTGCAGCTAAAATGTTACACCTGACCAAAGAACAAGCTGAAGGTTTCTATGCTGAGCATAGCGAGCGCGGTTTCTTCGGTGCTCTGGTTGCATTTATGACTTCTGGTCCAATCATGGTCCAAGTATTAGAAGGCGAAAACGCTGTTTTAGCTCACCGTGAAATTTTAGGTGCAACTAATCCTGCTCAAGCAGCTCCTGGTACTATCCGTGCTGATTTCGCAGAAAGCATTGACGAAAACGCGGCTCACGGTTCAGATGCTGTTGAATCTGCTGCTCGTGAAATTGCTTACTTCTTCAGCGCTGAAGAATTGTGTCCACGCACTCGTTAATTCGATGCTAAGACTGAAAAAGGAGCCTAGGCTCCTTTTTTATTGGCTGCAATTTAGCGAATATAGATTTCCGTGTTGCAATGACGCTAATGCCTCTATACAAATCACACGTCAATTCAAAGTATTAAAATTAATAAGAGTTCGTTTTTGTTGGTCTTTTTAAATTTTGCACATTTTTTTAATTTTCTTGCTTGAAATTTTCTCTCCCGTCCTTATATCTATTTCAGGATCGCTCGATGAGGATCCTAGTGTGAATTCTGTGCCGTAAGGACAGAAGATTTAACTCGGCAGACTCTACAAGCGTTTTCATCGTGAAAACCGTCCGCCAATTCTCCATATTGCTTAAGACAAGGATATGAATATGCGTAATTATGATCTAGCTCCCCTGTACCGTAGTGCCATTGGTTTTGACCGTTTAGCTCAGCTGGCAGAACATGCCGCCGCTAATAATGGCAATACTGGCTATCCCCCATATAACATTGAATTATTAGGCGAAAATCGCTATCGCATTACTATGGCCGTGGCCGGATTCTCAATGAATGAACTTGAGATCAGCAGTGAAGGTGAGAAATTACTGGTGAAAGGCAACAAAGCTGAAAGCCAAACCGAGCGTAAATACTTGTACCAAGGCATAGCGGAACGCGGTTTTGAGCGCACTTTCCAACTGGCAGACTATGTCACTGTGCTCGGCGCAAGTTTAGAAAATGGCTTACTCAATATTGATTTAGTGCGTGAAATCCCTGAAGCATTGAAACCACGCAAAATTGAGATCACTTCATCGCGCTTGCTAGACAGCCAGTCATAATTGACACTGTGGTAACCACCTAAAAACAAGGGGAGCATAATGCTCCCCTTGTTTTTGTGTTCACGCAAAAAATGTCCGCGAGATTTCCGTGAGAAAGTTACGCTTTCATGGCCTTTTCTCCGCGAGCCAAACCCACCACACCGGAGCGAGAGACTTCGACCAATTTAGTCACTTCACCTAGCGCATGAATAAACGCATCGAGTTTCTCTGATGTGCCGACCATTTGGATGGTATATAAATTGGCGGTGACATCGACAATCTGGCCGCGGAAAATGTCCGCCATCCGTTTAACTTCTTCCCTAAACTCGCCTTGGGCGCGGACCTTGATAAGGGCTAATTCGCGTTCAATATAAGCTGACTCGGTAATATTCGAAACTTTTAACACATCGATGAGTTTATGTAGCTGCTTCTCTATTTGCTCTAACACCATTTCATCGGCAACGACTGTGATGTTAAGCCGCGACAGGGTGATATCGTCCGTTGGCGCCACCGTTAAACTTTCAATGTTATAGCCGCGCTGTGAAAACAAACCGACCACACGAGAAAGGGCGCCGGATTGGTTTTCTAATAATACAGATATAATTCGACGCATTAGCATTTCTCCGTCTTGGTCAGCCACATTTCATTCATCGCACCACCACGGATCAACATTGGGTACACGTGCTCAGTTTCATCCACCATGATGTCGATAAAGACCAGTCTGTCTTTCATCGCCAGCGCTTCTGCCATTTTTGACTCAAGTTCGGCGGGATCGCTGATCGTCATACCTACATGGCCATAGGCCTCGGCAATTTTGGCAAAATTAGGTACTGAATCCATATAGGAATGTGAGTGACGGCCAGAGTAAATCATGTCCTGCCATTGTTTAACCATGCCAAGGAAACGATTGTTTAAGTTGATAATTTTAACCGGCGTATCATATTGCAGCGCGGTCGAAAGCTCTTGAATGTTCATCTGGATTGAACCATCACCCGTGACACAGACAACCGTGGCATCAGGCATCGCCATTTTAACCCCCATTGCGGCGGGTAGGCCAAACCCCATGGTGCCTAGACCCCCTGAGTTGATCCAGCGGCGCGGCTTATCGAACGGATAGTACAAGGCGGCAAACATCTGGTGCTGGCCAACATCAGAGGCGACATAGGCATCGCCATTGGTCAGCTTATACAAGGTTTCAATCACTTGCTGTGGTTTGATGCGACCACTGTTTTTGTCATAGGCCAGACAATCGCGGCCGCGCCATTGCTCAATATCATTCCACCAAGTGGCGATGGCATCGTTGTCATTGTGCTCGTTCGATTCATCTAACAGTGTCAACATGCTGTCTAAAATACTGTCGGCCGACCCTACGATGGGAATATCGACGTGGATAGTTTTTGAAATAGACGAGGGGTCGATATCTATGTGCAAAATGGTCGCGTTCGGGCAATATTTTTCCACATTATTCGTGGTTCTATCGTCGAAGCGCACACCAATACCGAAGATCAAATCGCAGTTATGCATAGTCATGTTGGCTTCGTAGCGACCGTGCATCCCTAGCATGCCTAGGCTGTTTTTGTGGGTACTTGGAAAAGCCCCGAGTCCCATGAGTGTGCTGACGACGGGAATATTTAATCTCTCAGCTAATTGTAAAATTTGCTTATCACAACCTGAGATAATGGCGCCGCCACCGACATAGAGCACAGGCTTTTTAGCCGCTAATAGTGCCTGTAGTCCACGACGGATCTGTCCTTTATGCCCCGAGGTTGTCGGGTTGTATGAGCGCATTTTCACGCTTTCGGGATAAATATATTCGTGCAGCAGCGCTGGGTTTAAGCAATCTTTTGGCAGGTCGACGACCACAGGCCCAGGACGGCCGGTAGAGGCAATATAAAAGGCTTTTTTTATCGTTTCAGGGATTTGAGTGGGATCTTTAACTAAAAAGCTGTGTTTGACCACAGGACGAGAGATACCGATCATATCGCATTCTTGGAAAGCATCATTACCGATAAGGTTGCTCGGTACTTGACCCGATAATACTACGAGGGGAATAGAGTCCATGTAGGCGGTGGCAATACCGGTAATCGCGTTGGTGGCACCGGGTCCTGAGGTGACTAATACCACGCCCACTTTACCCGTTGCACGGGCGTAGCCATCGGCCATGTGCACGGCAGCTTGTTCGTGGCGAACGAGTATGTGTTCAATACCTGGGATAACGTGCAGGGCATCGTAGATATCTAAAACTGAACCGCCAGGATAGCCAAAAATGTGTTTTACGCCTTCATCAATCAAAGAACGCACTATCATGCTGGCGCCGGATAACATCTCCATGTGGAACTCCTATTGCATAGTACCGTTACGGTAAACAGTATTTTGTTACAGCGACGGTAATCGCTCTAAAAATTAAGCCTGAAGGGTAATTCAGGCTCCGTAATGCTGAACTGACTTCGTAGAAGACAAGTGATTCATCCTTAGGATGCAGCAACTGTTGCAATGAACAGAATTTCATCATATTCAAAAAAAACAACATTTCAAGCCTTTTATGTAAAAAATAACCAACTTGAAACAATTTCACGTTTGAATGGCTGGAGAACTTGCTGGAATCGCCAAGTAATCTAGGCTGATTTATGGACTTATCTTATATTTTTCAGATTGTTAGATGCTTAAAAAGCAAAAACGGCACTAAAAGTGCCGTTTTGGTGTGGGACGTTAGATAAGCAGATACTTAACTATTGCGATTAAATATTACTTATTTGCTATATTTAGTGAAAGCCAATGCGCTGTTTTCACGCGATCAAACATGTGTTGTAGATGAGGCATTGGCATCCATGATTTCTTAAAAATAGACCCTTAAAAATAAATCCTTAAACCGTCGGCTGCGTTTGATGTTTTGGACGATTGAATTGGCAAATACCGACTAACACAATAGAGCCTAACATAAGGGCGGAGAAGGGCACTGCTGTGCCATCATAGAACACCGCTAATAATGGCCCCGCTAACGCGCCACAGCCAAATCTTAAGGTGCCAATAACCGCCGTTGCCGTTCCGGTTTCTTGTTTGAACTTCATCAGCACTATCGCATCGGCGTTGACCGACATCACCCCTAGGCTGCCCATCAAAGGAATAAGCATGATCACGGTAAAATGATAGCTCATATCCAGTAGGTTGACCGTTAATAAACCAGCCCCCGCAATAGCGCCAAAAAAGGTCGATACGTGCAACATACGCAGCGAACCATAGCGGCCGACAATGCGAGTATTAATGATATTGGCCAACATCAAGGCGCCAACGTTGGTGCTAAACAAGATGGCAAAATAGGATTTATCTAAGGCAAAGACTTCCATATAAACGAAGGGTGATGCGGTGAGATAACAGAAAAACGCAAAAGACGTTAACACGCCGCTGGCAATGTTCAACTTAACGCCAGGTCGGGAAAATACGGTCGCATAGGCACCAAGAAATGATTTTTGGCTGCGGGTATCCATATCTTTATCGCTGGGCATTTTTAGCGCAAACAGCACGAGTAATAACAGGGTCGCGGCATAGGCAGATTGAATGAAGAAGATTAAATGCCAATCACCGAGTTCTAAGATAACGCTGCCAATACTAGGGGCCAATAATGGCGCTAACATCATGATTAAACTCACGTAAGACATACCTTTGGCGGTATTGTCGCCATAGACTTCTTTGATGTATCCCGGTACCACCACAGTCGCTGCTGCGCCGATAAAAGCCTGCAAAAAGCGTAGCCCAAGAAAGACTTCGACTTGACCAGCAAACCCAATCAGTAAACTGGTTAGCATAAAGCCACTCAGCCCCATTATCACCATAGGGCGACGGCCAATGCGGTCAGCTAAGGGACCGAAACACAACATGCCCAGTGCATAACCTGCTAAGTAGATACTCAGGGACTGTTGCACTGTTGTGATATCGGTATGAAAACTAAGGGCCAATGTCGACATCGCAGGTAAGTACATGTCGATGGCCAATGGTGTGATCGCGACAATCGCCGCTAGCATGGGAATAAGCAGTGCTAAATTCGGTATACGTCTACCGTTATGGGCAGAAGGTTGTGATTGTGGGTCCACTGTTACCTCGGGTGGCGAAAGAATTGAAAGCGTATTTCTCAGGGTTATGCGGCGTGGTTTAAATTGTACTAGGACAATTCACTCTAATCCGTCCATTTTTAGCCAGCATCTTGCGCTAATTGGCAGTGTTTGGGGAAAAGTGAATTGTGCTTCGATCAATTTTCACGGTAAGGCATTAAGCAATAGCATAGTAAAGCGCTAGGACAAATAAACCAATCTTTGCGATGATTTCTTTACCGTATTTTACCGATTAAATTGTAACTAAGTAGCAAGTCTCGATAATCGAGGCATAACCTTGGCGGCTCGAGCCGTTATCCTCCAATATGCTTCATTTAAAAGTGTTAGTTGTCATCTGAGTGTCACTGCTTTGTCATCTAGGTGTCTTTTATGCTGACTAATTTAGTGGGCTTTAGCTTCACCCTACTAAAAATAAAATATTCAGGAATGACACGATGAAAACACAACGACTCCCGCTTGCAGCCGCCATTATGGCGAGCTTATTGCTCGGTGCTTGCAGCGGTGATGATGGCGCAGCAGGTGATAAAGGCGACAACGGCTTAAATTCACTGGTTAAAGTGACCGCATTAACTATCGGTGATGCAAATTGTCCCGCCAGTGGTCAGCGTATCGATACCGGATTAGATGCCAACCATAATGGAAAATTGGATGACAATGAAATTGCAGTCGCGCAAACCCAATATGTTTGCCAGCAACAAACTGCAAGCTTAAAGGCTGAGTTAATTGGTCGTCATCAGACTGGCGTTTATGGCTTAAGTGCTGCCGAAATCGTTGCATATCACAGTGCATCTAACCATATTTTTGTGGTCAATGCGATTAGCGGCAAAGTCGATATTATCGATGGCAGCTTATTAGCGACTGCATTAAACGCCACAGATCCTTTAGCATTGAATAATCTCGAAAAATTAGCAGAACTCGATGTTGCTAAGGATGTGGGTCAAACCTTTATGGGTAGCGTGAACAGCGTGAGTATTTCAGGCAACTTGTTAGCGGCTGCCATTGAGCGTGGTGACGCTGCAGGCAATAAAACCCAAGCCAATGGTTTTGTGGCTTTTTATCAGCTTAATGGCACAGATGCTCCGCAGTTTATCAGCGCCGTCGAAGTCGGTGCTTTACCCGATAATGTAGTGTTCACCCACGACGGTAAAACTTTACTCGTGGCCAATGAAGGCGAACCTAATCCTGCTTATACCTTAGATCCTGAAGGCAGTGTTGCGTTGATTGCTATTACGGAGGGTAAGCCGGCAGCAAGCGCAACCATCATAGATTTTAATGAGTTTAATCAAGGTAGTGTACGTGCAAGTGAAATCACCGCGGACATTAAAATTAATGGCCCAATGGCGAGTGTTGCGCAGGATTTAGAACCTGAATATATCGCTATTAGCCAAGATAACCGCCGTGCATTTGTCAGTTTGCAAGAGAACAATGCCATTGCCGTGATTGATATCGCCAATGCTAAAGTGGCCAAGATTTTACCGCTAGGCCTCAAGGATTACGGGCTTGAGGTGAATAAAATTGATGCAAGTGACAAAGATAATCTTGTGAACCTGCAAAGCTACACTGGGGTGTACGGCATGTATCAACCCGATACCATAGCGAGTTACCGTTGGAATAACACTGATTTTATTGTGACTGCGAATGAAGGTGACTCCCGTGACTATGTGGCTTTTTCGGAAGAAGCCCGCGCAGGGGATTTAGTGCTCGACCCGAATCACCCACAATTTGCCGCCGCAAAAGATAAAACCCAATTAGCGCGTCTTAAGGTAACGAAGAGCATGGGGGATGATGATAAGGATGGCGACTACGACAAAGTCGTGAGCTTTGGTGCTCGTTCATTCTCGATTTGGAATACTGATGGTCAGCAAGTGTTTGACAGTGGCAGTGATTTTGAACGTATTACCGCCGCACTACTGGGGGATAAGTTCAACAATAACAACGAAGAAAATAAAGGTGATAGTCGCAGCGATGACAAGGGGCCAGAGCCAGAAGCTTTAGCCCTAGGCCAAATTGGTCAACGACTATATGCCTTTGTTGGTTTAGAACGTACCTCTGGCTTTATGATCTATGACGTGACTAATTCTTTTGATGTGCATTTTGTCGACTATGTTGTGAACCGTGATTTTGAAGCTGACTTCGTTGTCGATACCGCTACAGGTGCAGTCAAAGGTGATGCAACATTGGCGGGTGATTTGGGACCAGAAGGGATGAAATTTGTCAGTGCCGATAAAAGCCCTAACGGTAATCCTTTGTTAATAATAGGCAATGAAGTTAGTGGCACCACGAGTGTTTACCAACTCAAGATCAAGTAATTGAATTTTACTCAGTCACCTGAGCATCGCGCTTTGGACGTGGGCCTTGTGAGTTCTTGATATAACCGCTCTAAAATCCACCATTGGCGGCATGAATACCGCCAATGGTGAGGGTTTAGGCTATCCAACCGAGCCATAGCCACCACAGATAATCCAGTGGAATAAGTGCAACTAGAGTTATTGCCGCTAGAGGTAAGGTGATGCGAAGTAGTTTAGTTAATGGCTCTTGGGATAATTGCATCGCCAAAATCAAAGGAGCCACCTGATAAGGAAAAATCACGGTTGAGAAACCGATCACCTGCGTCATTAATACCGCAGGGGTGGAGAAGCCAGTTGCATTGGCAAAGTCTGCCGCCATGGGGGATAACACAGTCGGCACGCCTGGAACCGTTGCCACTAATCCTGTTAGCGTCGCGATTAACGATAACGACATAAAATTCAGGAACGATGCCCCTTGCTGCAATGGTAACCATTCACTGAACAGTTGACCTAGCGCAGTGCCGAGCCCGGAATGATTGACCAATGCTCCCAGACCTAAGGCTGCCGCGACAAAAATGACGGTCGACAAATCCACTGAACTATTAAAACTCTTAGGCTCAAGCACTCCCCATTTGGGGAGCAATAACAAGATAGCCGTTGTTAATCCTACCCAAGCGGGATTAATGCCGTGCAGCGAGTCAGTCACCCAAAAGAGCAAAGTAATAGCCAGTAACAGTGCAACTTTCTTTTGCATACCAAGGTTATAAGCTTCTTTTTCAATAACGCGTTCAGGCTGGTTGTTATCAATTTTTGCAGGAAATAGGAAAACGACTAGCGCCACAATCAATATTGATTTGAGTAAGCCAAGGATTGGAAAATGCAATAAGAGATACTCGGTATAACCAAAATGGATATTGAATAGATTCTCACTGGAACCCGCTAATATCATGTTGGGAATATTCGCGGGCAATACGGCAAAACTGGGCATGTTACACGCCAGTGCCAAGGCGGTCGCAATGCCTATCCGTCCATGGCTACCACGAGCAAAACCGACTTGCTCAGCTAACGCCATACCAATTGGCACCATGACCACAGCACGGCCAACGGATGAGGGCATCACAAAGCCAAGCAGCATGGCACTAAAGACTAAACCCGCAATCAAGCGTGGATAACTTGAGGTCAGTATGGGGGCAATCAAACTGGCCATTCTGCGACTTAAGCCAGACTGAGTGATGGCACTGCCGATCACAAACCCTGAAATGATTAACCACACCGCAGTTGAGCCGAATCCGGAGAAAAGTATACTCGGCTCAATGAGTTTAAAAATGGTGGCAAGGGCAAAAAAGATTAACCCCGCCATAAAGGGCGGGAAGAAACCTGTGCTCCAAAACATCAAGGTCACTAACACTACGCCTGCGCTGTAGGAAAACACCGCGGGATGCTGACTTAGCGGAAAAAGCGCAAGTAAAGTAGCGATCAACAGTGCACTGAAAAACGCTAGCTGTTTAACGCCAATAAAACGTTTCATGTTTACCGACCTATTGGGTTGAATACGTAAAAGATGCCTACTAAGATAGCTGACTTAGTTTGGCGTTTTAAGAGGGTAATATGTCAAAATATGTTCCTAAAGCGACATTGTTAACACCCAGTGATGCGGCGTTTATCATAGATGCCAATCGGCCCGTACTGACCCATACTCGCAATATGGCGGCGGAAGCGGGTATCGAGCCTCACTCGCACCCGCGGGGTCAGCTACTTTGGGCCGCCAAAGGTTTGTTACGTGTTCGCAGTGAAAATGCCGTCTGGGTGGTACCCTCAACCCATGCCGTTTGGATCCCTTGCAATTTGCCCCATCAAGTGAACAGTGAAACCCACGCACATACTCGCAATATTTATATTGACCCTAGCTATGGCGTTAGGCCACAGGATACGCAAGTGGTGATGGTGACTATGACAGCGCTGATGCGCGAATTAGTGCTTAAACTTTGTGAAAGTTCACATCTTATGGACAGTGGACAACTGCATCGGCTGGGTTTGGTTGCCATCGATGAGCTCCAAACTCTGGACAGTCTGGATGCCCATTTACCCGCAGGCTCAGATCCAAGACTCAGCCGCTTGATCCAAACACTGATCCGACACCCAAAAGTGAGTTACTCACTGACCGAGTTAGCCGAAATGGGCGGCGCGAGTGTGAGAACGATTGAGCGACTATTCAAAGCTGAAACTGGGCTCACTTATCGACAATGGCGGCAAAGATTTCGTTTGTTAAATTCGCTTGAGAGCTTAAGCCAAGGGGAGAGCACGACTATGGTGGCCCATAGTCTAGGTTATCTGAGCGTCAGCAGTTTCAGTGCCGCCTTTAAAATGCAATTTGGTTGCACGCCGCAAGATTACCCGCAGCATAAGCCTATGAAAAGCGCGAGCTAAATCAGGCATGATAAAACCGTCTATAAAAAAGCTAGAACAATATCTAGGATGCTGTTCTAGCCTGCAATTTATCAAAGTATCGTTAAGCTAATGCGCTATTTTAATCGGCTATTTCAACTTGTCATTTCAATGCCGCTGGGACGATAGGGTAATAATCCCAGACTTGGCCATCGGTCATTGAGCGCACCAGTTTGATGTATTCGGCATGGGTCCAGGCAAGCGGTGTGGCAGAGTTGGTGCCTTGTCCGAGTTGGTAATGATAACGGGTGGTGTCGCCGACACCGTCCCACGCTTGCTCGGGTAACATCATGCCCGCATTCGCAAAGGTTTCCATGCCTTGCACATAGGTGTTGATCAACAGCTGCTTGGTTTGCTTGGCATTATTGCCAGTTAGCTCGCCTTTTGCTTGGGCGAGTGCTAATTCAAAATGACCGCGCTCGCCGGTGAAGAAGGGCCAGATTCGGCCGCGTTGATCGGCGCTGTTGCTGCCCGATTCCGCATAGTTCTTGCCAGAAACCGTATCCTCACCGTAGCCGTCGTTGCCATAACGTCTAAAGCCTGGGATAGTGCTGCCATCTTTGGCGGTAAACTCGTATTTTATGCGTAGGTTGTGCTCAAGCTCTGTATTATCAATCAGTTGAAGGCTTTGATTGATGAGCTTGTCGGTTGCACCGCGCACGCCATAACGCACTAGTTCTAAAAATCCGCCATCTAGGATCTGACGTTGATCTAAACCTTGCTTACCGTTATTTGCCGCCAGTGTATCGCTAGTGTTTGGCTCGCCATTCGGGCTTAAACGTAAATAGTAAGGCGCGCTGACATCTGCGCTGTTTTTCAATAGCCCTTGGGTGGTGACTAAGTGTTTTTCTAAACTATTACTTAAGTCTTTGGCGGCGGTAAGATAACGGCTGCTGGAGTCGATATCCTTGGCTTCTTTGGCGATGTCACTCGCGGCAACAAGACCGGCAATCACTGCGGCCGTTGTCGAGGGGGAGTAACCCGCTTGTTCTTCCCAACGCTCTTGCTGAGTTTTGGGTGGGGTGATTTGAGTGTGATTCCAATCCAGATTGACGTCACCGCCGCTGATCAAAAAGTCCGCTGCACCTTTGAGCATCTCTTGATACCAGTGACTGATCTCATCAGGGGTGAGTACGCCCGCTTGCCAGAGTTTCCAGCCGAGCATGATAGGCATGGCGGTTTGATCGAGCTGTACACCGACCCATTCAATTTGGCCATCCACATGGGTCTTTTGCAGGAACCAACCTGGCGTACCTGTATAGCCGGGCGTCTTTTCGGTCACTTGCACTTTTTTCAGGTATTCGAAGGCCACTTTGGGCGTTTGCGTGTCACCCATGGCGAGGAATGCCATGGCGCATTGGTAAAAGTCGCGCGGCCATACTGCTTTATAGCCAGTGCTCGGCACGGCTGCCGAAACCGTATCGCCCCAAGGGTTTGAAAGCGAAGCGATCAGTGCGCCCGCATAGGTTTTATCTTCCTGCGCTTTCAAGACCATAGCGCTGGTATACAGCAGCTTGCCGTTATCTGTGGTGTTGTTAGCCATGTTAGCGATGGCGGGCAGTGAGCTTAGGTAACCCTGCCAGCCTGCATTGTAATGGCTGAGCACAGCATCATAACCTGCGGCCAAGCTGGCATCGGCATTGGCTAAACTCTGTGCTTCATCTTTACCAAAACCGATGGCGAGATTAAAGGTGACGGGTTTGGCTTTGATGAGCGTAGGGTAACTCGCGGTAAAGGCGATATTGCCAACGGTCGATTTATCTTGCGCACTGGTCGTTTGATAGGGCGTATCGAGTTTGCCGTTATCGGCCAAATCGGCTAGGCCATCGGAGACGCCGACAAAGCCAGTCGTAGCCTGCACAAAATTCAGATCGGATTTTACCGTCATTACGCTACTGTCTTTGGCGGCGGTATAGGCCACCAGCGACTGATTCTTTGTATGAGTGTCGATGCGGCCGATATCATTGGCGCCCGCGTTATCGATATGCGGATTGACATACAAATGCGGTGTAATGCCGTCTTCAAAGGCAGTAAAGGTGACACGCATCATCAAAGTGTCGCGGTCTGGATCGGTAAAGATATGCTTTTCAATCTGATACTTACCTTCAACATCTTTATTGATAATTTTATAGGCAAGGGATTGTGGGCGACCGTTAGCATCTGTATCTAAATATTCTATGCTGCTGATGGTGTTCTCTTTTTCGGTATCGACAAAGCCATTACCTGTGACCACAAATTGCAGTTCTTTGAGCTGCGCATTATGGATAAGACCATACATGGTTTCGGTTAAAATACCTTGGGCGAGGGAGAACCAAACGCGGCTAATGGGATTTTGCTTAGCATCTTGATATTGACCTTGGGTATAAGGCTCGTAAGACGTCCCAATACCAGTTTTACCCGAAAATGCCCAAGTCGGCGCTTTACCCGGTGCGCCGGGCGCAACCCGCTGCACATTTGGCGCGGCATTCACACTTGTGGCAGTTGTTGCTGAATTCGATGTGGGTGAACAGGCCGCTAACCCTACTATCCCTAATAGGCTTGCGGCGACGGCAAGCGCTAGGCGGCTGTGTCTTGTTAACGCTTGTGTGTGACGGTTTTGGCTGGTGTGCAGATCCTGCTGCGGCGTAGGACTCGATTCCATCTCGTTCTCCCCAAATAATGGTTTTATTTTTATAGTGATTGAATTGATAAAGATATTTTATGCTGCTGTGATTAGCCGAGTGACCGAATTCACCGCGCTTAACATGCATTTCTGCATGTCGCCTAATGTGTATCGTTGCTATAAAGAGTTAACTTTTATTTGTTAATTTGTCTGTGGCTTTCGTGATTAAGTGAGTCTTGCGGTTCATCGCTGTACTTTGATTATTTGGGTTATTTTGTTCGACAACGTCTTGGTCGACAAATAATACGGCAATACCTGCGCACATCATCAAGACGCCACCTGTGATCAGTGCATAAATAGGTTGACCATCGAACAGACCATTGAGCACTAAACCCAGCACACTGGCGGCAAGAAGCTGCGGGATGACGATGAAGAAGTTAAAAATCCCCATGTAAACGCCCATTTTTTGCGGGGGTAACATGCTCGACAACATGGCGTAGGGCACAGATAAAATTGACGCCCACGCGATACCGACACCTATCATAGGCAGCCATAACAGGCTTGGGTCTGTAATAAAAAAGAAACTAATCAAACCTATACCACCACAGAACATATTGACTGTGTGGGTCAGCTTGATGCCAATACGCTTAGCCAGCATAGGAATAAAAATCGCGGCAATGGCGGCAAAACCATTGTAGGAGGCGAACAGTACGCCGACCCAATCTGCGCCGTCGTTATAAGCTTGGGACAATACATCGCTGCTGCCAAAATGGTAAGACGTCACGGCGGCTGTGGTGTAAATCCACATGGCAAACAGTGCGAACCAAGAGAAAAACTGCACGATCGCCAGTTGATGCATGGCTTTGGGCATATGGAACAAGTCATCGACCACGCTAAATACCATGCCGAGCTTATTGCGTTCAGCGGGTTGTGAATTGCCCAAACGCAGCGCGCAATATAGTTGTAATGGGCCAAAGGCGAAAATCCCTAAGCTTAAGATATACAGTTGTTTATCTAAATCCTGCGCCCAAATAGCGAAGGTGAGCAGGGCGCCGAGACCCATCCACACGATGGAGGCAAATTGATAGTCCTTGCGGGTACGAGTGCGGGCTAACGTTTCATCTTCAGCATCGACTTGTTTTGCGTTAAAGGCGGCTAATTCTTCAGGGGAATATTCTCTTGACGATACGACAGTCCAACTGACGGCGAGCAATAATACTGTGCCGCCAAAATAGAAGGCATAACGTACTGAATCGGCAATTTCACCTGCTGGTGCAGTATTCGCAACATCAAAAAAGTGAGTCAAAATATAGGGTAAGGCCGAAGCCACCACAGCGCCAATACCGATGAAAAAGCTTTGCATGGCATAGCCTTGAGTACGTTGGCTTTTCGGTAAATTGTCACCGACGAAGGCGCGAAACGGCTCCATGGCGATGTTGATCGAGGCATCCATGATCCATAACATGCCTGCGGCAATCCACAGGGTAGGCGAGTGCGGCATGATAAAAATGGCAAGGGTAGTAAAAATCGCGCCAATCAAAAAATAGGGGCGACGACGGCCAAGGCGACCCCAGGTGTTATCACTCAAATAACCAATAATAGGTTGAACCAATAAACCCGTTAGCGGCGCGGCAATCCACAGTATGGGGATTTCATCGATAGAAGCCCCCAAGGTTTGAAAAATGCGGCTGACGTTGGCATTTTGCAGGGCAAACCCAAATTGAATGCCTAAAAAACCGAAACACATATTAAAAATTTGCCAGAAACTCAACTCAGGTTGTTGCTTGAATGCATGCGGCAACTGAGGTGCTGCGGCTTGATGGGGATCTTGCTGGTAATTCGAAGACATTGAACTTCCTTTCTGTTGCTGGCAGTCGTTCTGCCTTGAGTGCTTATTGTTTTAATTGTTTTGCCTAGCAATGGATTGGCACTGTACTTTGCTTTTATGTGGTGAGCTATTTCATCACAGCCAAGAGCATACAATAAAAGCTAAGAGTCAGATTCATGGCTTATTCATGGTAGTTTCGCGCATGCCATGAATGAGTGTACTCTGTGAAAAAATGGCGAATATACTCCTCCCTCAGAAGCATATTCGCCGATAAATTCATTTCAAATTTGGGCTAACACCTTAATTCAAAGGGGTTAGCCCAAGTGAGTGGCCTAAAGCCAGTCAGCAGAAAGAACTTAAGTCTGATAGCAATCCTTGTATGTAACCCTATCAGAAACGACCTCACAGATTTCAAACCCCACAAGCAGAGGATGAAACGAGCGGATTTATAGTAGCCTCGGCGTAGATTTTTGCACAACTGCTTACATACGTATTCATCATGGCTCAGTAACTGGATGGAAACATAGGTGTAACGCATCTAGACGGTTTATCAATAGCTATAGGCTTGCTGGAATGCTCAAATAACTCTCTAATCTTGTTAGAATACTTGATGATCAGTCATTGCATTATTTTTTAGAAAAAAGGGTATTGTTATTGCGGATGTTAACTGAGTGATAAAATCAACCGCAGCATAACTGACGGCGAGTTAAATGCACTTAATAAGAGTCAGCATGCAATAAATATCCAGTACGGATGCCGATAGCTTGACTCGAAAGTCGCGCACTCTGCACTATGATAATAGCCAGCTTAGATATGGTGGGATCAGATAGGTACTTAGCTTATGATGATCGCCAGATTAAGCGTTTTTCGTTCGATTATTTTAAATTTTTTCAGTTGATTAAAGGATCCCTATGTTTGTTGTCTCGCTTACCTATAAAAAGCCAATTGCAGAAGTGGAGTTACATTTAGCCGCCCATATTGCTTATCTTGATGAGTATTATGCCGCAGGGACTTTTGTCGCCTCGGGTCGTAAGGTGCCACGTACCGGTGGCGTCATCCTCGCCAAGGCTGAAAGTCGTGCGGCGCTAGAGGCTATTTTGCAGCAAGATCCTTTCAGCATTGCCGATGTTGCTGAGTTTGAGGTGATAGAGTTTGTGCCGACTAAAACGGCGCCAGGGTTAGAGCCGTTGCTTGAAGTGATTTAACCCACATCTTTGTTTGAAAATTATTCCGTGTACATAGTTATAACAGGCTTGGCGGGTTGGGGGACATAGAGTTCCGCCCATTTGGGTGTTAGTCGGTGTTTATGCTGTTTTCGGGGCGAACTTTTCCGATATTCTGCGACCTAGTTTGGTATTATGCCGTTTTCCATCTTGAAACCTTACGCAGGTTTCCGCTGCGCGAGTCCCGCTTTTTATGTCTATTCAAACGCTGTTATCGACGGCTCTGGCGAAACGCCATGATTTTTTACAACAAGCTGAACAGGATCAAACCGATTGTTTTCGGGTGTTCCATGGGACAGTCGAAGGCGTCAGTGGCTTGAATGTCGATCGCTACGGCGATGTTTGGCTAGTGCAGAGTTTTCATCAAACCTTAACCGACGTAGAGTTGGTTGATGTCGGCACTGTTTTGTTGCAACAGGCCGATTTGCCTATTGTGTATAACGATCGTTCTTTAGGCCATTCCCGTGTATTGAATGCCTTATCACCCGCACTGACAGAGATTGCGAGTTCTGAGCGAGTAATGCAGGAAAATGGCATTAAGTTCAGCACTAAACTGCGCCACGAAGGACAAGATCCGCTGTTATTCCTTGATATGCGCATTGGCCGCGAATATGTGCGGGCACACAGCCAAGATAAAACTGTGCTGAATTTGTTTTCCTACACCTGCGGCATTGGTACTGCGGCAGCCATCGGCGGTGCAACTCAGGTGATGAATGTTGATTTTTCTTCCTTTGCTTTAGCGACGGGCAAAACGAATGCGGCATTAAATCAGGTGTCGAATGTATGTGAGTTTGTGCAGAGTGATGCGTTTCCGGCATTGCGCCAATTGGCAGGCTTGAGTGTGGGAGGGCGTCGCAATCAAAAATTACCGAGTTATCCCAAATTGGTGCAAACCCAGTTTGATCTGGTGTTCCTCGATCCGCCGCGTTATGCCAAGAGTGCTTTTGGTATTGTCGATTTGGTCAATGATTATCAAGGTTTGTTTAAGCCCGCATTAATGGCGACCAAAGTCGGTGGCACTATCGTTTGCTGTAACAATGTGGCGAAAGTCGAGCGCCAAGCATGGTTCGACAGTTTAGTGCGCTGTGTTGAAAAACAAGGTCGTACAGTCACTACGCACACTTGGCTCGATCCCCATGAGGATTTCCCTTCGTTCGATGACAATCATCCACTTAAAATAGTGGCGCTGACGTTAAACTAATCGGGTCATAGTAAACACAAAGGGCGCTTTTTAGCGCCCTTTGTTTATGGTGACTTTTGTTTATAGCGACTTTGTTGCTCGCAACAAAGTCGTTAAAGCACTTTATTAAAGTACTTTGAATCTGATTGCCGTGCCGCCACTGCTGGCGAGTGTGAGGTTTAGGCTATCTTTAGCACTCACCTCTTTGGTTTCAATCACATAATCATAGGGATTGGTTTTCCAATCGGCCTTTGAACCATCGCGGTAAATTTGTGCTTGATAACGTTTATTCGGGGAGAGGAAATCCAGTTTGACCGTGACCTTGCGTGCGGTTTCATCCGTGAGTGCGCCTAAGTACCAATCACCTTGATCCTTCGCTTGGCGAGCAAAGACCACATAGTCACCGACTTCACCGGCCAGCGCGACACTTTGATACCAATCTGTGGGCACATCGCGGATAAATTGGAAGGCATCTAAGTGCTTTTCATAATTGCGCGGCAGATCCGCTGCCATTTGGATTGGGCTATAGAGCACAACGTACAAGGCGAGCTGTTTGGTCAATGTGGTTTGCACACGATTTTCAGCATCCAACCCCTTGGGCGCTAAGTCAAAAATTCCCGGGGTAAAGTCCATTGGACCCGCAAGCATGCGGGTAAAGGGTAACATGGCCGTATGTTCAGGGCTGTTTGGTGGGCTACCCCAAGCATTGTACTCTTGGCCGCGGGCACCTTCGCGGGAGATCCAGTTCGGATAGGTTCGGCGCAGGCCTGTGTCTTTAATCGGCTCGTGGGTATTGATACTGATGTGGTGTTTCGCTGCTTCAGTGACATTGTGCAAATACTCACCGACCATAAATTGGCCGTCGTGCCACTCGTGACGGGTAATGCCTTTGTCATCTATGCGCTTGATCTGGCCACCATCGGCGACATAGCCCGTCTTGACTTGAGTAACACCATGCTGCTCATACAGAGCGAAGGCATCAGCCATTTGATCGCGATAATGCGTGACTGAACCTGCGGTTTCATGGTGGCCGATTAAACGTACATTTTGTTTTGCTCCGTAGGCTGTGATGGCGAGCAGATCGAAATCAGCATAGGCCTTGGTAAAGCTAAATTGATCGCCATTGTGGAACCAGTCGCCGTCCCAACCTTCATTCCAACCTTCTACCAGTACGCCATCAAACTGATATTTAGCGGCGAAATCCATATAACGCTTTGTTTCACTAGTGGTTGCGCCATGGGTTGGGCCCGAGCCCCAGGTATTTTCGTTTAAGTGCATTCCCCACCAAATACCGACGTATTTCCCTGGTTTTACCCAGGTAACATCGCCGAGTTTATTGGGTTCATTGAGGTTAAGTATAAGGTGGGAGTTGAGCAACCCAGTTGCTTTGTCGGCAATTTGAATGGTGCGCCACGGCGTATAAAAACCCACTTGGGTTTTGACGCGAATACCGTCGGACCAAGGCGTGAGATCGGCCTTAAGTTTGCCATCGCGCTGTTGATCTAAGGTCATGGCGGCAAAGTCCACCAAGGCGGCTTCGTGGATACTTAAGTGCGTACCGTCTGCGAGTTTTAAGGTGAAGGGGGTATGGGCTCTATCGACGTCTTTAAGCACTGTGGTGCGATATAAATATTCGTAGCGATTCCAGCCGCGGGCAGGGATCCACCATGCTGTAGCTTTATCGCTTTTGCCGACATTGAACTCGGTTAACTCGTCAGTGATTAATAGCGGCGAATTGGCGGGCAGGGCAGCTTGTGGGGCTAAGTGATAGCGAAAGCCAATCCCATCGTCAAAGGCTTTAAATTCGATTTCGAGTTGCACCTTGCCATTACTTAATACTGCAGTCAGTTGATTGTGCTGATCGCGGATCCATTCCTGTTCGCCCCAAGGTTGTTGCCACTTTTCATCGGCACTTTTTTTATCGCTGCTTTTTATCTGTAATCCTTGACCGAGTTCGCCAAGGGATTGAAAAACTAAGCCTAAGCGGCTCGGTTCTATGACTGTTTTGCCGTGAAAATCGATTTTATATTCGGGGCGGCCTGTATCGTCACTCAAGCTGATTTGAATTTGTTGGTTGGGTGAGCTGACGGTAACGGTTTTGGCAAATACGTTGGCACTAAAAAGACTCGTGACCGCAAGGGCGATGGCTGTAGGGCCTAATAGCACTTGCGATAGCTTTTGGCACGATGAGCTCTGGCGAGAGTGGCTGTTTGTTAAGTGGCAGTCTGTTACGTGACAGGCAGTTAAGTCGCTGCGAGTGAACTGAATTGGGTTGGTCTTGATGAACATTCCTTGATCCTTGTTTTTATAATGAATGTGACTCACAGCATACTAGTGGCGATGGCTTTTTAACCGCAACGGCCTGCATACGTATTCACCACATTAAGGCGTGGCGTGACAGACGTGACAAGAAGCACTGCGAGGGCACGAACAAAAGATGTGGTTTGCTTTTGACTCGGGTAAACTGCGCGCTTTCTTTTTGCTTAAAAATGCAATTTAGCGTGGGATTTACAGTGGGATTTACAGTATTTGGAGCCGCAGTAGTAAGGTCAAACCGTGAAAATTAGCCAACGTTTACAACAGATAGATAGCATGATCACTGGCCATTACGATCATATTTGGGATTGCTGCTGCGATCATGGTTTGCTCGGTATGCTGTTGTTAAAAAGGAATGCTGCTCGCCAAGTGCATTTTGTCGATTGTGTGCCTTCGCTAATGCAGGCGCTTGAGCTGCGTTTACAGCGTTTTTTCCCCGCTGACTTATTAGGCCAAAATCCTCACTTAAACCCAGGTATAGGCCCAAACTTAAGTTGTCATACTCAGTGGCAAGTGCATTGCCTCGATGTCGCGGCTTTACCGCTCGAGCAAACCAGTGACAAAGATAAACAGTTGATTATCATCGCTGGCGTGGGTGGTGAATTGCTGGTGAAATTAGTGCGGGCAATTTTAGCGCAACACCCACTGCGGCACCTCGAGTTTATTTTGTGTCCCGTGCATCATAATTACTATGTCAGGCAATCACTTTCGGCCTTAGGGCTAGGGCTTAAGTCGGAACACTTATTGGAAGAGAATCAACGTTTCTACGAAATCCTCCATGTCAGTACAATCGCGGCTCCAAATTGTCTGCCTATCACTGCTACTGGGTCGTTAATGTGGCAGACGTTAGATGAAGCAAGTTTGCCGCGAGCACACAGCTACCTGTCGCAGGTGATTGGCCATTACCAACGCATGCCGGCGCACAAGCAAACTCCTGAAATTATTCACGCCTATCAGCAGCAATTGGCCCAGCTCTTGAATGAGTATGAGTGAGCTTGAATGTTCTTGAGCATTTTTCCGCTTGGGCATTACGCTGAGAACCAAAGATGAGCAGCTAAGATGAGGATCAGGCGAAAGAGCTGATGCATCGCGATCTCGTTGTTAATATTATTGGTAAAATGATTTTAGCATAAACCGTTAACAATCAATCTTGTAATCGTTAAAATCTATTAATCACTCTGACTGGACTGAGTGTGATTATTGCCTCTGTGGCAGTTTTTGATCTGCATTTGGCGCATTTTCGTTTATGCTGCGACTCCTTTTCGGCAAATGGCTACGACGATGCGTTTATTGAGAACCACCCAAGATCCTGCGGTTAACCTACAGACGGCACGCGTTTTTTACCGCAGAGCTGCCCGCGCGATAGTGTTATCGGGTGAAGACATTTTGCTACTTTATACCCAAAAATACCGCGACTACAGCTTACCCGGAGGCGGAATTGATGATGGCGAGAGTCTCGAAGATGGACTGATCCGCGAGCTACAGGAAGAAACCGGTGCCTTAGACATTCAAGTGTTAGCCCCTTTTGGTCGCTATGAAGAGTTTCGACCTTGGTACCGTGAAGGAGCGAATGTAGTGCACATGGAGTCATTCTGTTATGTGTGCCGTATTGACATCACATTGGGCGAGCGTGGTTTAGGTGAGACTCGATTAGAAGCCCATGAGATTAAAAATGGCATGCGACCTCAATGGCTCAATATTCATCAAGCTATCGCCCATAATGAAGATATTCAGCGTAATCATCCCCATAAAGGCCAATCAATAGAACGTGAAACTTTTCTGCTAAAACAGATAGTGTTGGAATGTTTGTAAGTTTTATCATTTTTAAATCATGTGTTTAATATATGATTTTATTTCACACATAACTGAGTGAGCAGGGTTTGGTTGGCGATTAAACGTCGTTATTTTAACCTGATCTTTTAAGCTGATACTGCTTCGAGCCTGTTCCTAAAATCGCTAGATGTTTAATGTTATTTCTCATTCTTTTGCCGCAGCAAGGAAGGCAATGCAGATTATTTTATTGACCCACGAGCGCGAGTTAACCCGCAAAACGAATACTGGCCAACTCGCGTTAGCCGCATTCCCTGAAGAGGTGAAAAGCATCGTCTGGTCGAGAACGGCACCTGATAACGATTTAGTGGCTATGTTGGCATCGCAGCAAGCCAAGCTGTTGTTTCCTGCAAGTGATACTGAGTTTGCTATGCCCACTGATATTAACCCCTTAGCTGAGCCAGCGCTCTCGAACGCACAAGCCTTGTTAGTGCCTGCGCAATCCACAGTCATAGCAGCACAACGAATGCCGAGCCAAGTGGTGATTTTAGATGCGACTTGGCAGGAGGCACGTAAGATGCTGCGCCAGAGCCCCTATCTTAAAACAGCCGCACGAGTCAGTTTGCCGCCACTTATGCCAGAATCCGCCTTTATATTGCGGCGTAATCAGCAAGAAGGGGGGTTGTGTACTGCAGAATGTATTATTGCGCTTTGGCGCCAGTGTGGCAGAGAAGAACAAGCGACGCTATTAGCGTCGCTGTTTACTGAATTGAATAGCCGTACTTGATTGCGATGTTCGAGAGAGCGTTCGAGGAAGTGCTTAAATAGATAATTAACGACTTTTAGCTTTGACCCACAGATAAATCACCGTCAGTTAAATCATAGTCATTTAAATTAGAGCCAGTTAAATCAATGTCAGTTAAATAACAGTCAGATAAATACACAGAAAGTGACTCATGGCACCGCCGAGCACAAACAAATGCCAAATGGCATGGTTGAATGGAATGCGTTTACCGACGTAGAATACAACCCCTAATGTGTAAAATAACCCGCCTAAGATCAATAGATTAAAGCCTACCTCTGACATCGCCGCCGTTAAATCGCCCATCACAGTGACACATAGCCAACCCATAGCGAGATACAAGACTAAGCTTAACTTTTTGAATTTGTGAATAAACAGTGTCTTAAATAGGATCCCACCAATTGCAAGCGACCAAATGGCCGTTAAAATCACTATCGACTGCGTGCCTTGTAAGCTTATCAGCATCAAAGGTGTGTAAGTTCCTGCAATTAAACAGTAAATAGCGCAGTGATCGGCGATCTTCAGTTTATGTTTCCAGCCTGAATGGCTAACGCTGTGATATAACGTCGAGCATAGGAAAAGCACTATGATGCTCGCACCATAAATGGTTACGCCCGTAAGTTGAATTGGCGTTAGGTGATCTTGACCTTTAAGCAGCATGAGGACCAATGCCACAATCCCCGCAATGACACCTAGGCCATGGGATACACTGTTAGCGATCTCTTCTTTGATACTATATGGTCCAGATTTTACCAGGTTTTTAACTGTGTTTGGCTGTTCGGTAACACTTTGACTCGACATGGTAGATACACACTCGTAAACGATAATGACTGAGTCTATCAGTTAGAAAAATAAATCACCATATTTTAGCGTACACTTGTAAGCTTAAATTTATGGTTGGCTTCTATTTTTCATCTTTTAGATTTTTAACGCCGTCTTGCACTCCCATCAGTGCATCGCATTGATGATGCTACTCGCTTCAAGACGTGAGATTTAACATTCAATTTAGCGCGATTATGATCCCAATTCCCAGCCTTATTTGTCTTAACTGGCAAGTGGCTTATCAAGCACTGGCGTAAAGTACTGTGCTTGTAGCAGGTTGCATTCGCATTGAACTTTGCTCTGTTTGCCTCCTCTAATCTGCGTTGAGCACTCGTAAGTAAATGCAATCAATAGATAATTCGCTTTCAATATTCAACAACCCGATATTGGATTGATATTGAATTAGAGTGTAATCGTTCCACGTTAAGCATCATTGAAATCAATGGATACTATACAAAACCTAAGGATGGATTTTGCCTTTTCAACATCAACCCAAGGCCGCGCCTTTATTGACAGCATCTCCTACAGCGATAGCGATTGGAGATGATGTCGATAGTGCTTTGCTGATTTCGGTCACATCGCCAGAAGGTGAGACTTTTATCGCCTTTGATCATCAGCTCGGTGAACTGGATGCTGCTCAAACGCCTGTTTTTACCACTGATACGGAGCCATTAGCGTTCAATAGCGATGCAGGTCATTCAGCCTCTAAGCATGACATCAAAGGCATAGCTCAAGATAAAACCCAAGATTTGGTACTGCAAGAAATCCATGCTGAACATCAAGATCAACATCAACATAAATTGGTTCCTGAGTCTGAATCCAAACCTGAACTGTCTGGGATGATACAAACTAGTGCTCAGGGATTGGGGACGGGATCCGTTTTACGTGCTCGTCAGCCATATTTCAAAGAATTAAGTCTGTTATTTTTTGTGGTCTTAGTGCATGCGTGTTTATTTTTACTTATCTGTATTTTGTGGCGCCCGCAGTTAAATCCCTTCGGATTGAAGGAAATAGAAAGTCGTGGCCCTAAAGTGGCAGCGATCAAGGCTTACTTTATTTATGCTCCCGCGGTAGAGAAAGCCGAAACCTCAGAGTCCGAAACTGAGATAAAGGCCGAGGATAAGACTGAAGCGACAAGTTCTGTTACGCCTACAATTGTTCCCACACCTCAAACTCAAGTGAAGCCTCTGCCAATACTTGAAAAGGTCATGCCTGAAACAATAGCACCCGAAAAGGCCGTCTCTGAAAAAGTAGAATCAGAAAAAGTGAACCCAGATACGGTTAAACCGAACATCACTCAATCGAGCCAATCTCAATCAAAGAAAACTCAATCAAAGAAAACTCAATCAATTGCCCCAAGTGATGAACAACCCACTGAAACGATGGCAATAAAACCAACGAATACGTTGGATACCTCAGAATTAAAGCCGCAGCTTGGCGCTAAGAGCTCGCCTGCAGCAGAAGGTGAGATCACAATAGCGACAAGCTCAAGCATGAGTTTATTCACGCAGCAATATTTTGAACGTCAGCGCGAGCAAGCGCTCGATGATCTCGTCATTGAACAGGCCGATAAGTTCACCCGGAAATCGAATATGAGTGAAATGAGCCCAGAGATGGAGGTGCTATTTGTCCCTAATGCCGATGATTTCGGTGACACAACGAGTCTAGATTTACCCTTAGACCCAAATCGTATTGTGCGTAAAGGGGATACTTGTTATCGCGTGGTACAAGTCGGCACTCAAGTTAATCCTAACGCCGAAAATTTAGGTTTTCCCATTAACTGCAGTGGCAAAAAAATCAATCAAGCTATTGATGATGCCATTCAATCTCGATTAAACAAAATGATGCTCAAACCCCATAAATAGTGACTTTCTTTTGTGATTTATTTTCATGCTAATTATATCTTTTTTAGTTTTATTTTATTTAATCAATTAAAAACAATTAATTATGAATCTTTATTTTGGATTGGTGGTTAAGGTTTTTAATTGCTTTTTTCCTTGTTTGTTGCTGCCGCTTCTGTCTATACTGCGCACTCATCTTGTCGGAGTGCCTCTTGGCTGAGACCGTTTATTCGGGATCCGTTGAACCTGATCAGGTTAAAACCTGCGAAGGAAACAAGCGTAATAACACATATTAAATCGCCAAAATAGACGGCTTGAACACCTGCTAACTCAGCAGTGTTTTAAGCCTTAATGTTTAGATTTAATCGTTATTGAGCAGGGTAACTCAATTTTTGAAGCCAGTGTTGGCCACAAAAGTTGATTGCCATGTCCAGCTATCAACAACTCAATTCTCCAGACAAGCAACTCCATTTTTTAACGTGAGATTGCTTATGTCCAGTTCAAACCCAAACCCAGCTGTAGCTGCTATTTCTAGAGAAAGCACATCGCTA
This sequence comes from Shewanella sp. SM32, assembly GCF_025654235.1. Lineage (NCBI taxonomy): Bacteria > Pseudomonadati > Pseudomonadota > Gammaproteobacteria > Alteromonadales > Shewanellaceae > Shewanella > Shewanella sp. SM32. The sequence continues at coordinate 52,306 of NZ_JAKKRO010000011.1, forward strand.
GAAGTGACAGTGCCTAGTCAATCAACCGTGCCTAAGGCGCCGAGTCGCCGCGAAACCCGCGCGCAGGCCCAAGCCTTTATCGATACGTTAGCGCCGCTGCAACATCCTAATTCACAAAAGATTTACCTCGAAGGTTCCAGTGCCGATATTCGCGTTGGCATGCGGCAAATTCTGCAGACTGACACCCTGGTCGGCGGCACAGATGATGCGCCCATCATGGAAAAAAATCCGCCAATCCGCGTGTACGATTGCGCCGGACCTTATTCCGATCCTGAGGCCGACATCAATGTGCGTCTAGGCCTTGGTAAATTAAGACAAAACTGGATCCTAGCCCGCAACGACACAGAGCAATTATCCTGCGCGACCTCAGACTTTACCCAACAAAGACTCGCCGACGACGGTTTAGATCATCTGCGTTTTGAGGCAGGCTCGAGTGCCATTGTCCGCCCACGCAGAGCGCTGCAGGGCAAACGTGTCAGTCAATTACACTATGCCCGTCAAGGGATTATCACGCCAGAAATGGAATATGTGGCGATCCGCGAGAACATGGTACTTGCGCAAGTACAGGATGAAATCCTCAATCGTAAAGCCAAGGGCGAAGCCTTTGGTGCCTTAGTCGGCGAACCGATTACCGCCGAATTTGTCCGCGCCGAAGTTGCCCGTGGCCGCGCGATTATTCCGCTGAATATTAACCATCCCGAAGCCGAACCTATGATTATCGGGCGTAATTTTCTGGTGAAAGTGAACGCCAATATCGGTAACTCGGCGGTGACGTCTTCCATCGAGGAAGAAGTGGAAAAGCTCGTCTGGTCAACCCGTTGGGGTGCAGATACTGTCATGGATTTATCCACGGGTCGTTATATTCACGAAACCCGCGAGTGGATCATCCGTAATTCGCCAGTGCCCATCGGCACTGTGCCTATTTATCAAGCGCTGGAGAAAGTGAACGGCGTGGCAGAGGATTTAACCTGGGAAGTGTTCCGCGATACCTTGATTGAACAAGCGGAGCAAGGTGTTGATTATTTTACTATTCATGCTGGTGTACTGCTGCGTTATGTGCCGATGACGGCTAAACGTGTTACTGGGATCGTTTCCCGCGGCGGTTCAATCATGGCCAAATGGTGCCTGAGCCACCATAAGGAAAACTTCCTCTACAGCCATTTTCGTGAGATCTGTGAGCTTTGCGTCGCCTACGATGTATCCCTGTCTTTAGGTGATGGTATGCGTCCAGGCTCAATTGCCGACGCCAATGATGCCGCCCAGTTTGCAGAGCTTGAAACCTTAGGTGATCTAGTCAAAATCGCGTGGGAATACGACGTGCAAACCATTATCGAAGGACCGGGACATATCCCGATGCAGCTCATTAAAGAGAACATGGACAAGCAGTTAGTTCACTGCGACGAAGCGCCGTTTTACACCCTTGGCCCACAAATCACCGATATCGCACCTGGGTATGATCATTTCACCTCCGGCATAGGCGCGGCCATGATTGCTTGGTATGGCTGCGCTATGTTGTGTTATGTCACGCCAAAAGAACACTTAGGATTACCGAATAAACAAGATGTTAAGCAAGGTTTGATTGCTTATAAGATTGCTGCCCACGCCGCCGATGTGGCCAAAGGTCATCCGAGTGCGCAAATTCGTGACAATGCGCTGGCAAAGGCGCGGTTCGAATTCCGCTGGGAAGATCAATATAACTTAGGACTCGATCCTGAAACCGCGCGCGCTTACCACGATGAATCTTTACCGCAGGAATCCGCTAAAGTCGCGCATTTTTGCTCTATGTGCGGCCCTAAATTTTGTTCGATGAAAATCACCCAAGATGTGCGCGCCTATGCCGCTGGCTTAGAGGCGGCACAAGCGAAGGCGGATCAAGTTGAAGCGGCTGACCAAGCCATGCAAGTCACAGTCAAGACGCCGCAGGAGTTGGAAGCGGCAATGGCGCTAAAATCGGCACAATTTGCTGCTTCGGGCGCCGAGATCTATCACGTGAAAGACAAGCTTGTCGCCGAAGCAGAGGAAGCCTAATTATGTCGGGTATTCATGGGGGTAATTCGCCCATGAATACCGCTCGCCCCGCATTTGTTTGGACCATAGCCGGTTCAGACAGCGGCGGCGGTGCCGGTATTCAGGCGGACTTGGCGACAATTCAAGATTTGGGCTGTCACGGTTGCTGCGTGATCACCACAGTGACGGCGCAAAGCTCAGTAGCAGTCACTTTAGTCGAGCCCGTATCAGCGGCGATGTTAATGGCTCAGCTGACGACTTTGCTTTCAGACTTGCCACCCAAAGCAATTAAAATCGGCTTACTGGCAGATCAAACTCAAGTGGCATTGCTGGCAGATTGGATCGCGAGTTTTAAAATCCACTATCCATCTGTGCCTGTGATTGTCGATCCTGTGATGGTCGCCAGTTGTGGCGATGCATTAGCAGCAGATAACTGTCAGGATATAAAAAGTTCTGCCAAATCAGCTTTAGATTTTAATCCTTTCAAAGGCTTAATCGAACTTATCACGCCCAATGTGCTTGAACTTGGGCGGTTAACTAACAGTGATGTTTCGACCAAATCGCAGTTCGTTGCTGCAGCACAGGCTTTATCCCAGAGTTTAGATTGCAGTGTGCTCGCTAAAGGGGGCGATGTGAGCTTTGGCAGCACTGATATTCTTGATGATACTCATGCTAAAACTCACGATAACACTCATGCTCAAACTCAGGCTAACGTTCATGTTAGCACTCTCGATAGCAACGGCTGGGATCATGGGCTTGCCGAGGATTATCTGGTTTGCCATCAAGTACGCGCTAGCTCTGAGCTGCATCAAAATGGGCGTTTTTGGTTGGCAAGCCCGCGGGTTAATACCCGTCATAACCATGGTAGCGGCTGCACTTTGTCATCGGCTATTGCCGCCGTGTTAGCGCAAGGTTTTGTATTGCAAGATGCGGTGGTGGTTGCCAAAGCCTACGTGAGTCAAGGCTTAAGCGCGGCGATTGGTTTAGGGCAAGGTCCAGGGTCGTTGGCCCGTACGGGGTGGCCCAATGACTTGTCCCGCTATGCCAAGATAAAATTGTGTGATGGTAATTTTATTAGTTATCACCTCAACCAACATCTTGATGTTGGTAATGACTTAGTTGCAACAGTTTTTTCCGCAACAGATCAGGCAACCGCTCAGGTAAGAATAACTTCGACGCCAGCTCAATACATCTCATCCCACGGTTTTAAAGTGCTCGATGCCGATCTTGGTGTTTATCCCGTGGTGAGTGACTTAATCATGCTGGAAAGTTTGTTAGTTGCGGGTGTTAAAACCGTGCAGTTACGGATAAAAACCGATACCAGCGGGTCAACTGCTGCAGGGTTAGCAGGATACCAGCGAGATAAATCTGCGCTAGGCAAGTCTGAGTCAGGTAAATTTGAGTTGGTTGGCTCTGAATTAGAAGCACAAATTCAAACGGCCATTGCCTTAGGTAAGCATTTTAATGCGCAGCTTTTTATCAATGATCACTGGCAGTTAGCGATAAAATACCATGCCTTTGGGGTACATTTAGGCCAAGAAGATCTCGCCGTTACCGACTTAGCGGCCATTCAGTCGGCAGGGCTCGCATTAGGTATATCCAGCCACAGTTATTTTGAGTTGCTACTGGCGCATCAATACTCGCCATCCTACATAGCGCTTGGGCATATATTCCCAACCACGACGAAGCAAATGCCTTCGGCGCCCCAAGGGCTCGCAAAACTTAAACACTATGTGGCGTTACTCCAAGACCATTATCCCTTGGTCGCCATTGGCGGCATGGACTTAGATAATCTGGCAAAGGTGAAAGCTACTGGGGTGGGCAATATTGCTGTGGTGCGCGCCATCACGAAAGCTAAGGATCCGTTAGCAGCGTTTGCAGAGCTGAGCCAAGCTTGGGAGCAATGTAGCTTGTCTGAAGAACTGGCTGTAAAGCATAAGTTGGATGCAAAGCATGAGTAAAAAACCACCGCTTTATCACGCAGAGGTTCTTTGCGACGGAACACAAAGCACTCATACACTCAGTGATTCAGATTTCATGCGTTATTCTCGGCAAGTCTTATTGCCAGAGGTCGGTGAGGCAGGGCAATTGCAATTGGTCGACGCCAGCGTTGTTATTGTAGGGCTTGGCGGCTTAGGGCAATTGGCGACGCAGTATCTGGCTTGTGCTGGTATTGGTCGCTTGACCTTAATCGATAGGGATAAGGTTGAAGTATCGAATCTACCAAGACAATTGCTATTCAACGATGCCGACATTGGACTCAATAAGGCGCGAGTTGCCAAGCAAAAGCTCAAAGGCTTAGCGCCGCAGTGCACTGTTACTGCCCATGAAACAGCATTTAGTGCTGAGACATCAGCTCATCACTTCGCTGAGGTTTTACAATTAAAACAACAGGGTAAAAGAGTGCTCGTGCTTGACTGCACTGATAACTTTGCGACCCGCCAAGCCATTAATCGCAGCAGTATCGAAGCTGCTTTACCTTTAGTCAGCGCGTCAATCGCAGCATTTAGCGGCCAATTGTTTGCAGTCGATCAAGTGCAGTTCCCCTCTGGTGGTTGTTATCACTGTATTTTCCCCGCACAGACGAGAGTGTCACAGAGCTGCAGTACCCAAGGCGTACTTGGTCCGAGCGTGGGCGTGATGGCGTCAATGCAATCTTTGGTGGCTATGCAACTTTTGTTGAATATGGATAGTTGTAATGAATCGAAAAGTGCCTTGTTGGGGCGTTTTTGGCGCTTCGACGCTAAATCACTTTCATGGACTGCGGCGATATTAACGCGGGATCCCCATTGTGACATATGTGGCCCCAAAGGGGCTTATCTATCATCAAATAAAGATAATCTTGAGGTTTGATATGATTTTAATTCACATAAATAATATCCCACAGTCGTTGACTGAACCGACTTCGCTCGCGGCTGTGATCCTCGCGCAAGATATTGCCCTCGACTCAGTTGCTATCGTGTTGAATGCAGAGGTGGTTCCGCGCAACCGCTGGCAATCTATTCTCTGCCAACATGAAGATAAATTAGAACTTTTTTCAGCAGTGGCGGGAGGCTAATATGTTAACGATTGCCGATGTGGAGTTTGAATCACGGTTATTTACCGGAACGGGAAAATTCAGCAATAGCCAAGTGATGCTTGAGGCGATAACGGCTTCAAAATCGCAGTTAGTGACAGTCGCGATGAAAAGAATTGATTTTAAAATGGGGTTTGATGATTTACTCACGCCGTTACGTCAAGCGGGTGTCCGGCTATTGCCTAACACTTCGGGGGCGAGAAACGCCAAGGAAGCGGTGTTTGCGGCAGAGCTTGCCCGTGAAATGCTGGGAACTCATTGGATTAAGCTCGAAATCCACCCCGATCCTAAGTACCTGATGCCCGATGCAATTGAAACCTTAGCAGCGGCCAAGATTCTCTGTGATAAAGGTTTTATCGTGATGCCCTATGTGCATGCCGATCCTGTGCTCTGTCGCCGCTTGGAAGAGGTGGGCTGCGCTGCGGTTATGCCACTGGCGAGTCCGATTGGCAGTAATCAGGGTTTAGTCACTGAAAGCTTTTTAAAAATCATCATAGAGCAGGCGCGGGTGCCAGTGGTGATCGATGCCGGTATTGGCGCGCCTTCACAGGCTGCGCGGGCAATGGAGCTGGGCGCCGATGCGGTGCTCGTCAACACCGCTATCGCCAGCAGCGCGTCGCCGATAGTGATGGCCGAGTGCTTTAAGGAGGCGGTGCAATGCGGTCGGCGAGCCTTTGAAGCTGGGCTTGGCCGAGTACAAACTGGCGCGGTACAGACCAGTCCTCTGACGGGATTTTTAAACCAATGAGTTTTGTAGAGGAATTTGCCAACATCCCACGGGATAAACTGTTACTCGATCTGTATTCTTGCACAGCCCAAGATGTCGAGCGGGCGTTAGTGAGTCCAGCAGGGGATTTACGAAGCTTACTGGCCTTGATATCACCTGCGGCAGAGCCTTATATCGAAACCATGGCACAACGTTCAGCGGCGCTTACGCGGCAGCGATTTGGCGCGAATCTGGGCATGTATTTACCGCTATACGTCTCGAATCTGTGCGCTAATGAATGTGATTACTGTGGCTTTAGCATGAGTAACAAACTCAAACGCAAAACCTTGAATGAACAGGAGTTGATGGCCGAAATAGCCATTATCAAAGATAGGGGGTTCGATTCGATTTTACTGGTGTCGGGTGAGCATGAAACTAAGGTTGGTATCGATTACTTCAAGCAGATTTTGCCATTGGTAAAGCAGCAATTTAGCTATGTGGCGATGGAGGTCCAACCCATTAGTGAGGACCATTATCGCCAGTTAGTCACGCTAGGTTTAGATGCTGTGATGATTTATCAAGAGACCTATCAGCCAGAGACTTATGCTCGTCACCATTCGCGAGGTAAAAAAATGGATTTTGCCTATCGCTTAGCAACACCGGATAGAGTTGCGGCGGCGGGGGTCGATAAAATTGGTCTTGGGGTGTTACTGGGGCTGGATGATTGGCGTTTAGATGCGTTAATGATGGGATATCATATTGACTATTTAGAGCGTCGCTATTGGCGCACTCGCTTTAGTATTTCGCTGCCAAGGTTAAGACCTTGTACTGGCGGGATCACTCCAAAAGTTATTCTATCGGATTTAGGTTTAGTACAAATGATTTGTGCATTTAGACTTTTTAATCATCAGCTTGATATCAGCATGTCGACAAGGGAAAGCCCTGAGCTGAGGGATAATCTTTTACCACTTGGAATTACTCACATCAGTGCGGGTAGTTCGACACAACCGGGCGGCTATCAAGCACCCGACAGTCAACTCGATCAATTTGAGATAAGCGATGATCGCAGCGTCGAGCAAGTTATTGAACAGATGCAACGGCAGGGTTTTAATCCCGTATTTAAGGATTGGGAAGCCAATTGGATCACAGGATAAATAAGACCGTAAATAAATGGTGAGAATGCGGATAAAACCTGTACTTTTGCAGGTGATTGGTCAATAATTGACCCATTAATCACAGCGTGCAGGAATACCGTTATGCAAATCCAATCTGCTTATTCATCCGGTCTGCAAGGCTTGCAAAGTGCTCAATCTGGGCTCACTCAAGCAACAATAGATGTGGCTAAACCGACACCGACGCAAAGTGCATCTCCGGCTGAATCTACAAGAGATGTTGCGCAGCCTGATAAAACCTCGGCATTACTTAACGCTAATGAGTCATTAAGACAAGGGGAAGCGTCAACAGAAGTGATTGAAACTGATTCTGAAACGATAGGTTCGATCATTAATATTAAGGTGTAAATATCATGTCGGTTGTGGCGCTATCACCTAAGGTTGGAGCGCCATCCTCTTCATTTTCGGCACATGATAAGATGCTAAGCTCGAATCTAAGCCAGAGTCACGCTAATAGCACTTATCAAGGAGCCAGCGCTCACACTGCGGGCTCCGCAAAAATTGAAGCGAGTGGTGTCCATGAACTACAGGTTACTGGAACTTCATTTGCTCCAGTTCAAGCCACGCCTATTACTTCATTAGCTGCTAACGTTTCTCAATCTCTCCACTCATCACCGAATGTGTCTTTTGCTGCTTCTAGTGCTGTTTCATCAACTACTGCATCTGTACTTCCTGTACTGAATGGTGCAAGCCAAGCACCCAAGATCGATCCTTTTTCCGTACCAACGCCAAGGAGCAATCCTCAGGTAAATACGTTAAATGATCGAGCTAGCTTACATGCCGATGCGAGTTTTAGTTTGTTAACAGGACCAAGATCTATTTCTGGTGTACGCGGGGGACAGATTGCGACACCTATTTCTACTCAGGTATTTTCGCCAGTCGCGGGTACGAGTAATAGCGGACTTGGGGTAAATTCCTTGGCTACAATAAGTCCAAATCTCAGTGTAACGAGCAATATTCCCGTTGATATTTTTACGCCTCTGAGTCCATCAATTGGCACTAGTGGTACTGATATTCCTGCTTTCAATCCATCTAGCACGGGTGATGTTTCTCCAATAATGCCTGATTTAGCTGCAGTGTTTGGACCACAAACTGTCTTTACTGGAGCTGCGTTAGTTGATCCCTCTACGTCTGATTCTGTAATCAACAGTGCTGTAAATAAGAGTATAGCAACGAGTGCAGGGCCTGTTGGTCAGTCAAACTCTGCGCAAGCCTTAGATCAATCAGCTAGCAATGATGTTGCTCAACCGACTGTGTTAGAACAATTTACTCAAGTTTTCGGTGAAGCTCAGGCTCAAGCTAGTCCTGTAGATGCTCCTGCGGCAGCGTCTAACCCAGATGATAGTCAACAAGTCTTAGCTGCTGTCTTTGCCCCAAATGATAATCAGCTTGAAAAGCAAGTACAGGAAGAAGAATCGCAGAAACAGCAAATTGCAGCAGCGGAAGAGGCAAAGCAGCAATCACTGGTTCAGCAGGCTCAGGAACAAGAGATACAAGCCCAAGAGAAAGCGCAGGCGCAACAGCAACAACAGGTTGATTCACTTAAGGCCAGAGATTCTGAGGTTAAAGCCCATGAGCATGCCCACGCAACCGTCGGAGGACAATACGCTCAGAGCCCGAGTTTTAAGTATGAAAAGGGTGCTGATGGCCAACGTTACGCCACCGATGGCGAAGTGCAGATTGATGTCTCTCCAGTGGGAGGCGACCCGCTTGCAACGATAAACAAAATGAAGCAAGTTTATGCCGCAGCAATGGCTCCTGTTGACCCGTCATCAGCGGATATCCGTGTTGCCGCGGAAGCCTTGCAAAAAATGAATGAAGCTAAAGTGATGCTGGCAGAGGAGCGACAAAAACAAATTGTTGACTTGCAAACGGCTCAAACATTAATAGACGCGGATGCTCAAATCAAAGAGTTGCCACCGTTAGAAAAACATACACCTGTGGTGACGGGAGATGTTGATGAGTCAGGTAATATTGTTCAGCCTCAAGAGGCTGTATTCACCCCAGCCTCTACTGCGCTTGATAAGCTAAAACAAGCGATCGAGGCACAAACGGCCAACACGAGAGTCATTGATACGGGTTCGAAAACCTCTTCTGATATCAGTGACTCAGTCACTACATCGACCACAGTGGAAACGATTGAGCCACCGACCGCAACTTTAGCATTTGGAGAAGCTTCAACTTCAGCGGATTTAGCGACGGGTTTTATCTCAAGATCCGATAGTGCTGCAAGCCGTTATTATGCTGCGGTTGCACAAGCCAGTGCTGGACCTTCATCTCGTGTCGATATGACGTCGCAAGCCAATATTCTGCCTTCTTATCTGGCATCTTCAAATGAGCTGCCTAGCAATTTGCAATCTACGGATGTGTTGTCCGCAAACAATGTAAATGAGCAGTCTTCAAATATCAGTGCTAGCGCGAATACGAATGTGTCTTTGCAGAGCGAGTTATATGTGGAAGATGACCTCTTGCAGGAGACGGGATTTATTCAGCCACAATATTTGGGTTATCAACAAGCACGCTATGTCGACTTTAGTGTGTAAGATTAGGCTTTAACTATTCCCATGATTCGCTGTTCATCATCTTTTTCGAAACAACCTCTCAATACCACTAAGAACTAACCATTTAATCAGCAGTTAGTACTTATCGTTTTGCTCACTCGAATTGATAACTCGTTTGGTATCTTGCTGTTAATGACTATTCGTCGTTTCAATTCCATGCTGTTTTAAAATCAAGGAAGCAAGCAGTTTTGATGCAGGCCCTTGTTGATCTCTTTTAGGGATCACTAAGCTCAACATGATGCGACGTTTTTGGCTGCCCTCAAGATGTAAACGTACTAGATTACCCGAAGCCAATTCTTCTTGGACTAAGAAAGAGGGGATCCAACAGAAACCAATACCTTGATTTAAAATGACTTTAGCTTCATGGAAGTTAGAGACTGTCCAGCGCTGCTCTGCTTTGAGCCAGCCGATATCAATGTTGGATTGCACTCCAGTATCTTTAATCACTAACTGTAAATATTGTGCCAGTAGTTTATCGTCTTCAATTGTGCCTAAATCAGCGAGTGGATGATTTGGATGACAGACGAGGTAGAGTTCTTGTTCACATAAGGGTTCGGATAAATACCCTTTAGGCGGCACCCCTGCACAGATAGCAATATCGACTTTACTCTGCTGAATGAGCTCTTGAGTGCCGGTGATCACTGAGTCCAGCATGATGATTCGAGTGCCACGACTATGGGGCAGAAACGTATTGAGGGCACACACTAAGCTTTCCATCGGATAGATAATTTCACGGGCAATCGTGAGTGTCGGCTCCCACCCTTGCTCGAGATTACTCGCAAGCTGTTCTAACTCGTTGACGGCTTGGGTGACATGCCGTGAGCGGCGCAGCAGCACTTCGCCCTGCGGGGTGAGATAGGCTTTACGGCCTTTGACTTCGAGTAGCTCGATACCTAATTGATGCTGTAATTTGGCAACGGCATGGTTAAGTGACGATTGACTCTTGTTGAGTTTTTCGGCCGCTTGGGCATAGCCGCCAAAATCGACCACCGCTTGCAAAATACGCCATTGTTCTAAGGTAGATTTAGCTCGAGTCATTATAATCTCAAAAAAACGATAGATTGAGGCTTATAGTGGCCACTTCTTACGACTTTTTCAATTAAATATCATAGAGTCAGTCATTCCCACGACATATAGATAGCTATGTCGCGCTAAGTTAGTGAGGGGATAGAGAGGCTAATCATGACGATTAGCTGTGTTTGCGCCCGAGCGAGTCACAAACACATCCTAAGCATTCACACTTAAAACGCACAAGAACCTATTGCGTCAAAAGCTTGGTTGTTGGAGCTGTCAGCATGTTCTGAAGCGGTGCTATTTGAAATTCTTTGGATCAGCGCAGCACTATCAACGGGGGCGCCAATGACCGCTTTTAATTGGTCACTGAAGCTTAAAGCGTCTTCATTGATGACTAATACATTGAATAATTTTAGTTTGTCTTGGCAGTTGAATGTGGATTGAGCTATCAGCTGGGCTAGCGATGCTTGCCAGAGTGATTGGTAGTATAGCGGTCCTTCGTTGGCGATAGCATTGAAGCTATAAGGATAATCCTGTGTTTGTGGCCAGTCTTGGCCAAAGCTGGCATTAAACTCCGCACCGAGATCGGGGTAGACTTGTGCACTTGAGTTTTGGTAAAAGTTGACTGCAACCTTAGCGCGAAAGACTTTAAGCTGCTTCGAATAAGCTTTAGCCAGTGTTTCACGCTCCTGTAAATAGGTGTGCTCAAACTGCGGAAAGAGTTGATGGCGCAGTACTTCTGCTAACCAAAGACTCGCCACAAAATAGCTATCTTGACTTTGTCCCATGGCATTGTTGAGGTAGAAATGGCTCGCTTTAGCAAGGGAAGTGACAGCCTCTGCGATAGACTCGGTTAATTGCTCAATGTCTTTGTAGTTACTCAGCTGTGGCTTGAGATCTAAAGCTTGTTGTCCAAATTGCTGGCCGAGTACACTTTGACGCAATGTTTGCTGTTGACTACCTTGTTGTGGATTTTGGTTGTACGCCACATAGATTTCACCTAACAATCTTTGCTGGTGGTAGGCTCTGATGATATGCGGCCGATTAGGAACGGTTGGTGTTTTCTCGGCGTTGGCGGTTTCTATGGTCTCAAACTGCAAACCAAACACTTGCAGATAAGTAAAGCTGCGACTCAAGACGTCAGAGGTTTGCCATGTCGGCACCTTGGCTGATGCTTGTTGTGACAGGGTTCGCCCAATATCCCAGGGAGCCACTTGCAGATCTTGGGTTTGGCTATCAAGAAAAGCTTTGACTAATTCAGGGGACGATAACTGCTGCGAACTAAGCACTAATGCGCTGTAATCGGTAAAGCCTGCAGCAGTGGCGGCTTGTTGGCGCTGCTCAGCAATTCGCTCTAACGCCGTTTGATTGGTTTCACTGGCTCTGGCTTGGTAGGCCTGCCATACATTTTGGCGACATACGGCGTTTTCCTGCGTCAGTAAGTAACTGGCGATAGTGCCAGAAAAGTCGCTCTGCTTTGAACTGTCGGGCTTCGGCTCGTCACTTTTATCCTCTTTTTTATGCAGATGTTGCTGCTGAGTCACTTCAGGTTGGCATTGGCTGCCATTGAAGGCAAGACTAAATTGTTGACTGCCTAACCCTTGGCCTATGCTGGCTTGTGCAGTATGTAATTTCGCTTTCTCCTCGGCGCTCCAATGTTGTTGTAGCAATTGTTTAAGCTGTTGGCTCAGTAGTATTTGTTCTGCATTGCCTTGGGCTAAGGCGTAGGCTAGTTGGCTCAATTCAGTTTGGCTGAGAAGTTGCGACAGGGTGTCGGCGAGGTGTAGCTGGCATTGCAGTAGACCCTCGCGTTCCTCACTTGGTAAGTTAAACCCACGGTAATAGTTGAGTCTGTCGTTGATATTATTAAGCCCTAACATCTGTTGCTCAAAAATAAGCGCGCGCTGGGCCAAGGCTAATTCAGACGCAGTTAAACGCGCATTGGCGAACACAGTCGCAAGATCAATACTTGGCAAACGCAGGCATTGTTCAACTAAAAGGGGAACAGGGCTTGGCGCCGCATAGGCGGCATTCGTAACATAAAGGCTCAAGCCAAACAGGCTAACCAGTAAAGTGGGTTTTAACATGGGTTATGTGTTCTGCATCTGTGATGGAATGAGTTAACTTTGACTTAGTATCCAATTGAGTTAGCTTCAAGTCATTGTTATGCATGAAACCCTGTTCTGTTCTGGATGTCAACGATAAGGGGGGGAGTCGCAAATGTATTGCTATTCAAGGAAGGAGTTACACTAAGCTGCTGAACACTTACATATTCCAGATTAACTAGATGAATGGTGATCTTTCGGCTTTTGATATCAGCCATTACCAACTCAAACCTTGAGGACGCAATGACTGATATTCGCTTACTTCAGACTGAAAAGGTTAGTTTAAATCCTGATTAGGCTGATTTTTCACCGCGATAATCGTGGCGCGTTTGGGCGCAGGATAACCTTCAACCGTTTTGGTGATGTCGTTAGGATCTAGGTATTCAACCAGTGATTCGTTGGGCATCCAGTCGGTACGGCGTTGCTCGGCAAGGGCTGTGACATCGGTATCGACACAACGGATATCAGTGAAATCACACTTTTTTAACCATAGCATGAGCGCGGCAACGGACGGAATGAACCATACATTATTCATTTTGCCATATCTATCTTGAGGCACGAGTACGGCATTTTCGTCGCCATCTATCACCAAGGTTTCTAGCACGAGCTCACCACCGGTGCGCAATTGATCACGCAGCTGTAACAAGTGATCGATAGGCGAACGTCTGTGATACAAAACACCCATGGAGAAAACCGTGTCAAATGCATCGAGCGGTGGCAGCTCTTCAATACCCAATGGTAACAGGTGTACAGGGTGATGTGTGCCCGCTAAACGTTTGACGGCTTCAAACTGACATAAAAACAACGGTGAAGGGTCGATACCGACGACACGTTTGGCACCTGAGCCCAACATGCGCCACATGTGATAACCACTGCCGCAACCGACATCGAGCACAGTGCGGTTTTTCAGCGGCGAAATATGTTGCTTAACGCGGTCCCATTTCCAGTCACTGCGCCATTCGGTATCGATGTGGATGCCATGAATGTGGAAGGGGCCTTTACGCCATGGCATAAACAAACGCAGCAGGTTTTCAAGCTTCTCTTTTTCGCCTGGGCTAAGTTGCTCGCCGCTACCGACGGTCACGCTATCAACAAAATCCACTTGGTCGGGTGCTGGATAGTGCAGCTTGTTGAGCACTTTTTCCCACTTTGGCAGGTTGCCGTGTTTATGATCTCGTTGCCACTTGCCTAAAATGCTCGGCAGGGTTTCGAGCCAGTGCTGTAGATTCGAATCGGCGATTTGTTGGTAAAACGAGCTAAAGCTGATCACTTGATGGCCACCATAGAAGCAAAGTTAAAGCATTGGAACCAGAGACTAAAGTGACTAAAGCCTTGGCTGGTGAGTCGTTGTTGATGCGTGGTTAAGGTGTCGGGCTTCATGACATTTTCCAGCGCACTGCGTTTTTGGCTGATCTCAAGTTCACTGTAACCATTAGCGCGTTTAAAGTCTAAATGTTGCTCTTCCAGTAGGGTTTGGATCGGGGCATCTTCGAAGCGAATTTTTTCTGATAGTACTAACATCCCGCCGGGATTCAGACCTTGATAAATCTTCGCTATCAGGGTTTCTCTGTCTTCTGGCGGTAAAAATTGCAAGGTAAAGTTGAGTACCACCAATGACGCATTTTGAATATCGATATCGCGAATATCACCGCAAACCAGATCGACATCCGTATCGCTGACATAGGCATTCAGGTTCTCTTGGCAGCGTGCGACCATAGATTCACTGTTATCTACAGCAATAATGCGACATTGGCGGCCTTGGATTTGGCGACGAATACTTAAGGTCGCGGCACCGAGTGAGCAACCCAAATCGTAAATTTGAGTATTTGGCATGACGAAACGATCTGCAAAATCGCCTATGGTATTGATAATTTGCGCATATCCAGGCACTGAGCGGCGGATCATGTCACTGAATACGCCTGCTACACGGTTATCAAACTGGAAATCGCTAATATGCTCGCTCGCTTGAGCGTAGATAGTGTCTTGAGAAACGTTCATCTGAGATTTTTCATGGGAATTCAACTGTGCATTTTAACGAATCAGAGCGATTAGCAGCAAGTCTCATGCTAGTAATTTGCGATAAATTTTTGTCTAATACTTAATAGATAACAAAATCGTTACATGTACATCAAGTACTAAGGGCTCAACTTGAAGTTTGTGATCCACTTAATTGTGATCTTGTGCAGCTGTTTTTTGAGTATAACGGGGCAGGCAAGTCCGTTGTCCTCTGAGCCATTAATCATCGTTATGGGTGAGGATAGCTTTCCCTATCAATATGTCGACAACGATGGCGAGCCGACTGGATTACTGGTTGATTTATGGAAAGAGTGGGCTAAACACAGCCATACCCAAGTGGTTTTTGTGGCGCGTCACTGGCACGAGTCCCTTGATCAACTGCGGCAAGGTAAGGCGCAAGTGCATATCGGCATGGGGAAAATCCCAGAGCGAGAGCAAGAATTTGATTTTGCAGTGCCCATTGCGGATGTGGGCACTTTTTTGTATTTGCATAAATCCCTGCAGGGCAAAAAATCCATCAAAGAACTGATCCCCTTTCAAATTGGTGTGGTAGCGGCTTCATCCCATGAAGCGGAATTACACCGTATCGAACCGCAGCTTGTGTTTAAACGCTACGAAAGTCGTGAGAAATTATTGGCAGGGGTCGCCGCGGGCGAGATCGTAGTCTTTGCGGGGTTAGAAGGCTATTTGAAAGATCCCGACTCATCCCAAGAGATTGCCGCAAACTTTCCCAATACTGCCCGCCTTCAAATTAAGGCGATGCAGTTTGTACCCGCAGTTCAAAAGGGCAATCTTGCATTAGTCGATAAGATCAATAAAGGTTTCACTGCGCTCGATGTGCACTTTATTCAGCAAACGGAGCGACGTTGGCTTGGCTATCAACGTCAACAAGCTGGGATTGTTATTTCGATGCAACTGGGCGCCGAGCCTTTTGTGGACTTAGGGGTCGATGGTTTACCCCATGGTTTGTATGTGGACATGTGGCAACTGTGGTCTGAGAAAACGGGTATTGCCGTTGATTTTATTTCTGGTGATATGAACTCCAGCGTGGACGATGTTCGTCGTGGTCTCGCCGATGCCCATATAGGTTATCCTGAAAGTGATGATGTTAAAACGGGCCTTACTCAGGCTTGGCATTTATATACAGTGAAGAGTCGACTCTTTCTCTATCAGCAACAGTTAACCGATTTAGACTGCTTAAAAGGTAAGCGTATTGGTGTGGTGCCGACAGCGCCTTATTTGGTGGATTTGCGTAAAGCATTACCCCAAGTGTCACTGCGTTATTACGACAGTATGGATGCCATGGTGGCGGGGGCGAGGTCTGGAGAAGTTGTCGGTTTTATCGCCGCGGGTGCATGGACATCCCATTATTTATTGCTCAATAAAGGCTGGTCTGACTTTAGCCAGTATCCTGATCTCGAATTTAGCACCAACATTTATGTGCTGACCCGTAGCGATGATGCTGGCCTTACACAGAGGATAGCCAATGGGTTTAACAGTATTAGCAATCAAGAATTTGCCGAGATTGAACATAAATGGATGCTCAATCCTAAAGATCATGTTTTTACCCAAGCTGAGCGTCATGTCAGCTTAAGCCCCGCTGAGCAGGCCTATGTGGAAAGCGTAGGCGAGCTCAAAGTCGGTTATCTAAAACAATGGCCACCGATGGAGTTTATGGATGAACAGGGTGAGTTTGCGGGGATCAATAGCGATATCGTCAAATTGCTCAAGGAACAACTCAAACTTAAGCTCACGCCCGTTGCCTTTGATGATTGGCATTCGTTAATCGAGGCGTTGCAAAAGGGCGAGGTGAGTTTAGCCGGCAGTGTCGCGCAAACGGCGGAGCGCCAGCAGCGTTTAGCGTTTAGTGAAGCCTATTGGCCATCGCCGTGGGCCTTAGTGTCGCAACTGGAACAAGTCTCGGTTTTTAATATTGCTCAGCTCGCAGGTCAAAGGGTGGCTGTGGTTGAGGGATATCATTTGGTGGCGCAATTGATGAGTCTGGAGCCTTCGCTCAAGTTAGTCATGGTGCCAAATACGCAGGCCGGATTAGCGGCCGTGACGAATGGCAATGCGGATGTGTTTATCGATAAAGTGGTGACTTTAGCTTCTGAGCTTAAAACCAGCCACTATCCGACACTGAAAATGTCGCTGCTCAGTGATCTCGCCGATCAACACAGTCATATTGGTGTTTATCCTCAATTTGCGCCGCTGGTGCCGTTGATTAACAAAGCTTTGGCTTTGGTTGATGCTCAACATCAGCAAAAAATATATACGCGCTGGGTGTCATTTTCTGTGGCGACAGAGAGTGCTAAATATCTGCAATGGCTGCGTTATATCGTGTTTGGCGTGATAATCTTGTGTTTAGTGATGGTGGCTGTGCTGTTAGTGAATCGTCGTTTAAATCGTGAGATCACCCAGCGATTGGTGGCTGAAAAACGTTTGCTGCATGTGGCTAATCATGATGCTTTAACTCAGTTGCCCAATCGTGCCTTACTTGATGACAGACTAACCCAAGCTTTGCTATCTCATCGCAGAGAACAGGCACATTTCGCTTTGTTATTCATCGATCTCGATGGGTTTAAACAAATCAATGACCAACACGGTCATCCCATTGGCGATGAATTACTGGTACTGGTCGCCCAAAAGTTAACCAAGGTTATCCGTGGATCAGATACCGTTGCGCGATTTGGCGGCGATGAGTTTGTTATCCTGCTAAATCGTGTGCAAGATCTCGATGCCGTTACCCAAGTTGCTGATAATATTCTACAGGCACTGTCGAGCCCTTTGCTTATTCAAGGCGTCAGTGTCAGCATAGCCGTTAGTATCGGCGTGGTGATTTACCCCCGCGATGGTGACACAGCGATAGGTTTGTTGAAAAAAGCCGATCAGCTGATGTACCAAGCAAAAAGTAGCGGCGGGCGTTGTTATCGCTCAGCTTGATGTTTTTTTGAACGCTCATGCTCAGATAGTGCGTTCGCCTCTAGTCAAGGGCGTAAAACTGTTTGATACTTCACCGCCTAAGTGTGAAGTACTTTGGTAATCGGCATTATTTTACTATAATGCCGCTTTTATCTCGTTTTGATTATTTCCAAAGCACCGGTTTCCGGATAAAGGATAGAGTTAGATGCGCAGTCATTATTGTGGAGACGTCAATAAGTCTCACGTTGGACAAGAAGTTACCTTGGTAGGTTGGGTTAATCGTAGCCGTGATTTGGGTGGCGTTGTCTTTTTAGATTTAAGAGACAGAGAAGGTCTCATCCAAGTGGTCTATGATCCAGACTTACCTGAGGTGTTCAATGTCGCCAGCACGCTGCGCGCCGAATTTTGCGTTCAGGTCAAAGGCTTAGTTCGTGCCCGTCCTGATAGCCAAGTCAATGGTCAAATGAAGACGGGTGAGATTGAAGTCTTAGGTCAAGCCTTGACGATTATCAACGCTGCCGATCCACTGCCATTGAGCATGGATAACTACCAGAACAACAGCGAAGAGCAACGTCTTAAGTATCGTTACTTAGATTTACGTCGTCCAGAAATGGCGCAGCGATTAATTTTCCGCGCTAAAGTGACCAGTTCTGTGCGTCGTTTCCTCGACTCAAACGGTTTCTTAGACATAGAAACACCGATCCTGACCAAGGCAACCCCAGAAGGTGCCCGCGATTATTTAGTACCAAGCCGTACTTATAAAGGTCAGTTCTTTGCCTTGCCACAATCACCACAGTTGTTTAAACAGTTGCTGATGATGTCAGGCTTTGATCGTTACTATCAAATCGTAAAATGCTTCCGTGATGAAGACTTACGTGCCGACCGTCAGCCAGAATTCACCCAAATCGATATCGAAACGTCTTTCATGAGCTCTGAGCAAGTGATGGCGAAAACCGAAGAGATGATGCGTGGTCTGTTCCTTGAAATGCTGAACGTCGATCTCGGCGAGTTCCCGCGCATGACCTACAACGAAGCGATGCGTCGTTTCGGTTCAGATAAGCCAGATTTACGTAACCCATTAGAGCTGGTGGACATTGCCGATTTACTCAAAGAAGTCGAATTTGCGGTATTCTCTGGTCCTGCGAACGATGAAGAAGGCCGTGTTGCTGCACTGCGTATTCCGGGTGGCGCTGCGCTGTCTCGTAAGCAAATCGATGATTACACTAAATTTGTTGGCATCTATGGTGCTAAAGGCTTAGCGTGGATGAAGATTAATGACCTAAGCCTTGGCTTAGAAGGCATTCAATCACCTGTGCTAAAATTCTTAAACGAAAGCATAGTCAATGAAATCGTGAGCCGCACTGGCGCGCAAACTGGTGACATTATCCTGTTTGGTGCTGACCAAGCGACAGTGGTTGCCGAATCTATGGGCGCACTGCGTCTTAAAGCGGGCGAAGATTTCAGCTTATTGCAAGGTGAATGGCGTCCACTTTGGGTAGTTGACTTCCCAATGTTTGAGAAAATCAACGGCAACTTCCACGCGGTTCACCATCCGTTCACCGCACCGCGCGGCGTAACGGCAGCTGAACTTGAAGCTAACCCAGCAAATCGCGTTTCTGATGCTTACGATATGGTATTAAACGGCTGCGAATTAGGCGGTGGTTCAGTGCGTATCCACAACCAAGAAATGCAGTCTGCGGTATTCCGTATTCTGGGTATTACTGACGATGAAGCTAAAGAGAAATTCGGCTTCCTGTTAGAAGCGCTGCGTTACGGCACACCGCCACATGCAGGTTTAGCGTTTGGTTTAGACCGCATCATCATGCTGATGACGGGCGCTAGCTCAATCCGCGATGTGATGGCGTTCCCGAAAACCACCACTGCAGCTTGTCCGTTAACTAACGCGCCTGGTTTTGCCAATCCGCAGCAGTTAGCTGAACTGGGTATTGCCGTGGTTGAGAAAGCCGTTAAAACGGAAGACTGATCTTTTGTAAGAGGGCTTTGTAAGGCGACTTTTGTAAATCGACCTTATTCAAATCGACATTATGTAAATCGTTTTAGTGTAACTCGTTTTTGTGTAAGTCGATTTGGGTGAACCCTTGTCAGTTATTTTTAGTCGTACCGAAAACCGAGGCATGAGCCTCGGTTTGTTTTAGTGAACCGTCATTCCACCGCTTATCAATATCTGTTAGTTCAATCCTTTAAGTAAATAGCCGTTATTTAGTCTCATTCCACCTTCGGCTCTTGATAAGCTTTGCGATGGCACCTAGATGATACCTAAGTAGAGGAGACTTCCCATGGCAGGTCACAGTAAATGGGCCAACATTAAGCACCGTAAAGCGGCCCAAGATGCTAAACGCGGTAAACTCTTTACTAAATTCATTCGCGAGTTAACCGTTGCAGCTCGTGAAGGTGGCTCAGATCCCGACTCTAATCCACGATTACGTGTCGCCATCGATAAAGCTCTCGGTGGTAATATGACCCGAGACACGGTTGAGCGTGCGATTAAACGCGGCGCCGGTGAATTAGAAGGCCAGCAACTCGAAACCATTCTCTATGAAGGTTATGGCCCAGGCGGCACCGCTGTGATGGTTGAAACCATGACGGACAATCGTAATCGTACTGTGAGTGGTGTACGTAATGCGTTTAGTAAATCGGGCGGTAACTTAGGCACGGATGGTTCGGTTTCTTACCTGTTCACTAAGCGTGGAGTGTTATCCTATGCGCCGGGAACCGATGAAGATGCATTGATGGAAGCGGCGCTTGAAGCGGGCGCGGAAGATATTGTCAGCTATGATGATGGCGCGGTGGATGTGTTTACCGATCCTGTTGATTTCTATACGGTGAAAGAGCAGCTCGATAAAGCCCATTTTGTGGCGGATAATGCCGAAATCGCGATGGTAGCCTCGACGAAAGCTGAGCTTGATCTAGAAACCGCCGAAAAATTTATGCGCCTTATCGATACCCTTGAAGATCACGATGATGTGCAAGAGGTGTATCATAATGCGGAAATCTCCGATGATGTGATGGCAAGCCTAGGCTAGATTGACTGTGAGCTGAATTGGGGCGTCAATTGATGCCCATTTCAGCTCGCAAACGCTAACGTAGGAACAGGGACGCAAATGTAGATCCCAAATAAGGTATTGAATGGCAATTATTTTAGGTGTTGACCCAGGTTCACGGATCACAGGCTACGGCGTGATCCAATGTCAGGGACGGCATCAGATTTACCTCGGCAGTGGTTGTATTCGCACTTCGTCTGAAGAGCTTCCTGGTAGGCTAAAGCAAATTTTTGATGGGATCACTGAGATTATTCGTCAGTATCAACCGGACGAATTTGCGATTGAGCGCGTATTTATGGCAAAAAATGCCGATTCTGCGCTCAAGTTAGGCCAAGCACGCGGCGCGGCCATTGTTGCTGCCACAGTCGCCAATTTACCTGTGGCCGAATACAGTGCGACTCAAATTAAGAGCGCAGTCGTGGGTACGGGGCGAGCACAGAAAGCCCAAGTACAACACATGATCCAACAACTACTTAAATTACCCGCAGCCCCACAAGCTGACGCCGCAGATGCACTCGGAGTTGCTGTGTGTCATTATCACACCAGCCAGAGTTTAATTGCATTGAGTGGCCGGGCAACGGCAAGAACATACGGACGGTACAGATGATAGGTCGTTTACGGGGCGTGCTCGTTGAGAAACAAGCACCAGAAATTTTGATCGATGTTAACGGTGTTGGTTACGAGTTGCAGATGCCGCTTACTAGCTTTTATGAGCTGCCTGAAGTTAATCATGAAACTATGGTCTACACCCACTTTGTGGTGCGTGAAGATGCACAGCTTCTCTATGGTTTTATCACTAAGCAGGAAAGGGCGTTATTTCGCTTACTGATCAAGACCAATGGTGTCGGTCCCAAGCTTGCTTTGACCATTTTATCAGGCATGACAGCCGCAGAATTTGTGGGTTGCGTTGAGCGCGATGATATAGTGACCTTAGTGAAATTACCCGGTGTTGGCAAGAAGACCGCCGAGCGGTTACTGGTAGAAATGCGCGATAAGCTCAAGAGCTTGATGGAAGCCTCAGCAGGCTCAGAGCGTGAGTTCGTGCTGCAATCCAATTACTCACCCACACCGACAGTCAATAGCGCCGAAGAAGATGCTATTTCAGCTTTAATTTCGCTGGGTTATAAACCACCGCAGGCGAGCAAATCGGTTTCTGCAGCCTACAAAGAGGGCATGGATTCAGAAACCCTGATCAAAGCCGCCCTTAAATCGATGCTTTAATTGAACAATGATGATAATTAAGATGAAAGCTGCGATAAGGAATAATAATGATTGAGGCAGACAGACTCATCCAGCCGCAGATCCAAGCTCAAGATGAATCCATCGATAGGGCGATGCGCCCTAAAATGCTCGATGAATACACGGGTCAAGATGACACTCGGGCACAGCTTAAGGTGTTTATTCAAGCGGCAAAGAATCGTAATGAAGCCTTAGATCATATGTTGATTTACGGTCCGCCGGGATTGGGTAAAACCACCTTAGCCATGATTGTGGCGAACGAGATGGGGGTGAACATTAAATCCACCTCCGGTCCTGTGCTGGAAAAAGCGGGCGATCTCGCCGCGCTTTTGACCAATCTCGAATCCGGTGATGTGTTATTCATCGATGAAATCCACCGATTAAGCCCAGTGGTAGAAGAGATTTTGTATCCGGCGATGGAAGATTATCAGCTGGATATCATGATAGGTGAAGGGCCGGCAGCACGTTCTATCAAGCTTGATTTACCGCCGTTCACTCTAGTGGGGGCGACAACACGGGCAGGGGCTTTGACTTCACCACTTCGGGCGCGTTTTGGGATCCCGCTACGGCTTGAATTCTATAATATCAAAGATTTAAGCACCATAGTCACGCGTTCGGCGCAGGTGATGGAACTGGATATTGATGCTGAAGGTGCATTTGAAATCGCACGCCGTTCACGTGGTACACCGCGGATAGCTAACCGACTGCTTCGCCGCGTGCGGGATTACGCGCAGGTGAAGCATGATGGCGCTGTCACTAAGTTTGTTGCCGATCATGCACTAGACTTGCTGGATGTCGATAATGAAGGTTTCGATTACATGGACCGCAAGTTACTACTCGCCATTATCGATAAGTTTATGGGTGGCCCAGTTGGACTCGATAACTTAGCAGCAGCCATAGGCGAAGAACGCGAAACTATTGAAGATGTGCTAGAGCCCTTTTTGATCCAGCAAGGCTTTATCCAACGCACGCCCCGCGGCCGTATTGCAACCGCACGGGCATATCAACATTTTGAGTTGATCAAACCCGAGTAATCATCATTTTGATGATACAGACTCTAAGAGGCGACCTAAGTGGTCGCTTTTTTTATGGAGAAAATTTGCCCTTGAATGTGGTCGTATGAGGTGTAAGCCATTTATTTAAGAATAAGAAATAGGGGGGGGGGAGAGGGATTGGAAGCTAATACTTATATTCAAAATTAATAAGCAAGATCAGTAACAAATAGTCATTTCAAAGGCGTGCAGAATCATTTGTACCTTAATTGTTAAACCATAATTTTAGGTGTTGTTAAAATGCATAATTAGCACAATTGATACATAGTGTATCTCTGTTTTAATGCAATTTATCTATGTTTATCGGTATTTTAGCGCTTTAGCTATCGGTGGATATTGCTAGATATGCAGATTTAACAATAGTTAATCAATACGATGTTCTTTTAGGTTGCTTTGGTAAATACCTAAAAGTGTGATCTTGGTCACATTTTTCAATTTGCGGAATGTTGCATTTATGTTTCTTATTAACAGTCTTAAAGTCTGCTTAATATCAGACAGTTGGTGATTAACTCTGAATTGGTGTGATTTATAAGGGTATTGAAAAATAATGGCCAAATTAATTAACTAGATAAATCAAAATAATTAACAATATGTTTTTATTGGTTAAAATTTTGAGCATTGACGGAGTTAAAGTGAATCCTCAGTATCAGGTGCAACACTAGTACAGCAATAGCTGTACAAGCTGTAAGCATAAAAATAATAGTAAGATCTAGGGAGCATTCATACATGATCAAAAGAACTAAAGTAGCGTCAGCTATTAACTTAGCTATCGTTGCATCTATCACTACTGGTGCATTTGTTACGTCAAGCGCATTTGCTGCTGAAGAAAAAGCAAAAGTTGAACGTATTGAAGTGACAGGTTCACGCATTCAACGCCAAGATATGGAAACAGCATCTCCTGTGACCGTTATTGATGCTGCTGCGATTAAAGCGGAAGGTTTTACTTCTGTTGACCAAATGCTGCAAGTACAGACTTCGATGGCGGGTGCGGCAATTGGTTCAACAACAAACAACGGTGCTGACGGTGTTGCACAAGTTGATTTACGTGGCATGGGTTCACAACGTACGCTTGTGTTATTAAACGGTCGCCGCATGGTGAACTCAGGTTCAGGCGCTGATAGTGCAGTGGATCTGAACTCGATTCCAGTCGCTATGATTGCGCGTGTTGAAATTCTTAAAGACGGCGCTTCAGCTGTTTACGGTTCTGATGCGATTGCTGGTGTAGTGAATATTATCACTAAGAAAGACTTTGAAGGTTTCCAGCTCGATTTTAACGGTAGTGGCACTGACAAGGGTGACGGTAAAAATGGCGACGTAAGTGCACTATACGGTTTCAATACCGATGGTGGTAATTACACCTTTGGTGCTGCTTTTTCTGACCGTCGTGGCGTGATCCAAGGTGACCGTGATTGGACTGAACCTGGTGCAAGTTCATTTATCCCTGAAGGTACTTTAGGCGGCAAGATTAAAGATGCCAATGGCAACTGGGTAGACCGTTCATACGGTTATGATTTTACCCAAGATAGTTACTATCAAACACCAAGTGAACGTCGTAGTTTATTTGCTAACATGACTCAAGAGTTAGGTAATGATGTTGTGTTAACTGCAGATGCTATTTATACCAACCGTCGTTCTAACCAGCAAATGGCTGCTCAACCCGCTGATCTTATGCTAAATGTTTGTGGCGCGGCGGGCGTTCCAGCCGGAGCTCCATGTGTAACGCTTGATAGCGGCATGATCGCAGCAGGTATTAAAGCCGATGATAAGGGTTTAGTTAACTATCGTCGCCGGACTAACGATGTAGGTCCTCGTATTTATACTCAGGATACTGATACTTGGCGTTTATCAGGTGGTTTAGCGGGCACCTTAGATGTTCATACTGGTATGAACTGGGATGTAACCTACACCTATGGTAAAAACCAAGCTAAAACTGCAGTAGATAATTCTATCAATGCATCAGATATGCTTGATTCGATCTATGCAAATCCTAATGCATGGTTTAGTGGCACCCCATTAACACAGCAAATGATTAACGAAATCGGTTATTCAGAGCAAGCAAATGGTGGTAATGAGCAACAAACACTTTCTGCTGGTTTAAATGGCGAATTGTTTGATTTAAAAGCAGGTGCCGTTGGCTTTGCGATTGGTGCGGAATATCGTCGTGAAAGTGGTTTTTATAATCCTGATCCTGTAGTTGTTGCTGGTGAAAGTACTGCAGCTCAACAAGACCCGACTGATGGTAACTATAACGTTATTTCTATTTTCCAAGAAGTAAGTGTGCCTTTCACTGAGAAATTAACGGGTGAATTTGCGCTACGTTTAGATGATTACTCTACTTTTGGTAAAGCAACGACTTGGAAGATTGGCTTAACTTATGCCGCAACGGATGAGTTAATGGTTCGTGGTGTAGCGGCTACTGGTTTCCGTGCTCCAAGTGTTGCTGAATTGTATGGTGGTAACTCAGGTTCTTTTGATTATTTAGATGATCCATGGGGCAATGCTCAAGATCCACAAATTTTAGTAAATCGCACATCAGATCCAGATTTAAAGCCTGAAGAATCAGAGTCTTATACGGCTGGTTTAGTGTATTCGCCAAGCTATCTTGATGGTATGTCTGTGACTTTGGATTACTGGAGTTTCAAAGTTGATAACGCGATTGCGCGTATGGACACTCAAGCAGGTCTAGATGCATGTCATAGATTCCAAGTAGATGGCGATGCAACAGGTGCAGCATCTTGTGAAATTTTCAATATCGGCGCTAATGGCGATTTAGATAATTTAACGAATGCTTTAACTAACGTGGGTACACAAGACACGAGTGGTGTAGATTTCAACTTAGCCTACAGCTTTGAGCTTATTGGTTTAGA
Source organism: Shewanella sp. SM32 (assembly GCF_025654235.1). Taxonomy (NCBI): domain Bacteria; kingdom Pseudomonadati; phylum Pseudomonadota; class Gammaproteobacteria; order Alteromonadales; family Shewanellaceae; genus Shewanella; species Shewanella sp. SM32. The sequence continues at coordinate 78,105 of NZ_JAKKRO010000011.1, forward strand.
TTGGAAACTAAACAATGACACAACTTACTTAGTTAACTTCGAGCAGGATGGTGAAAGCTATACTGGTACTATTGATGGTAACTTTGGTGCTTATGCTCGAGTTCGTAACAACTTTAGCTTGTCAGCAGGTCAAGATGATTGGAGTGTTATGTACTTCAATCGTTATATCGGCGGAATGACAGATCTAGCTCAAGGTACTGATGTAGACTCAATTTTGTACCATAACATTTCTGGTACTTATCATATTAATGATATGACGACTGTCAGTTTAGGCGTTAAGAATTTCACTGATGAAAAACCAGTTACTGTTTCTAACGGTAGCGATGGTGGTACAGTTCCACAAGTATATGACACAGTCGGCCGCGTGATTTACGGTGGTGTAACTGTTAAATTCTAAGCTAAGTTCAGACTCTTAGTTTCTAAAAAGCGCCTTAGGGCGCTTTTTTATTGGGAGTTTACGAGATGAATTTAGAGTCGCTAATCATCCGTTGATTGGTTGTTAATATCGTATTTTGTTCACAGTTTTCAACATCACACTTCTTAACTAATGTAATAGCGCTAGAGTCGTCCCGATTCGCATGGTAATATAAATGATATAGATTCTCGTTTGGGCTTTAAGGATGAGTAAAATACTCTTGGTCGATGATGATCCATTGTTTAGCGTTTGGTTAGCTGATGCCCTATGTACGCAAGGGCATGAGGTTAAGTGTGCGGTTAATGGCATCGAGGGTCTGGCATGCATTGAAAGTTTTGCTCCAGACATCATAGTGCTTGATTTAGTGATGCCACAGATGAATGGATTTGAGTTGCTAAAAGCGCGTGAATGTTCAACGCCGGTACTGATGATCTCAGCACGTGATAATGAAGATGATCGCATCACTGGTTATGAATTGGGAGCAGATGATTTTCTGAGTAAGCCGTTTAGCATAAAAGAGATTTTTGTCCGCTTACGAGCTTTAGAGCGGCGTCTCTGTGCCGGTCACTCTCACTCGCCGCAAATGGCGACTGTGGCGGCTAAAGTGATTAACTTCGATGAAATGAGTTATAGGATCACTATTGGCACCCGCTATGTCGATTTGACCCAAACCGAGTTTAAATTATTTAAATATCTTTTTGAAAGAAAAGGCCAAGTCATCACTAAGCAAGAGTTGCAGCGCTCAGTGCTACAGAAAGATTTGGGCCGATTTGACCGTAATCTGGACATGCACATTAGTAACACTCGCCGTAAGCTAGCCAATATCAGCTTGCCGCGTAATTTGATAAATACAGTACGAGGCCAAGGTTATAGTTTTATGGTCTAATATCTTCATGAATTTATAGCGAAAGGCTCATTTCTTGTGGATTTTAGGCGTGTTAACTGGTTAATTAAAGGTCGATTGCAAGTGTCTTGACTGAATTTAATGGCTTTCGTTTTCCCCTTGGGATGTTTTGGTTTATTCTATCGGCCATATAATAAAATGTGCCGTGTGATATCTATCGCACGCCATTAAATTGCCCTTAGTTTTAACAACCTATTAGGAATCATTATGCGGATCAGTGCCAACTTTGATGGCGGAAATATCCAAGTCGTCAATCTTGATAATAAAGACGATATTCAACTTGCTATCCGCCCTGATGCGGGTGGTGAGTTTTATCAATGGTTCAATTTTCGATTTGAAGGTGAAGTGGGTAACCATTACACCTTGAATATTATCAATGCGGGAACCGCTTCTTATACCAAGGGATGGGAAGATTATCAGGCGGTGGCCAGTTATGATCGCCAGCATTGGTTCCGTATTCCGACTCAATATCAAGACGGTAAACTGAGCATTAGCATAGAGTTAGATTGCGATGCCATTCAAATCGCTTACTTTGCACCCTACAGCTATGAGCGTCATTTAGATTTACTCAGCGGCGCCCAGTTACACCCAGATGTCAATTTAGAGCATTTAGGTCTGACCTTAGATGGCCGCGATATTACTCTGATGAAAGTAGGGAATGGCGATCCTTCTAAACGCAATATTTGGATCACCGCCAGACAACATCCGGGTGAAACGATGGCTGAATGGTTAGTTGAAGGTCTAGTGAATCGTTTACTCGATAATGACTGTCCCACGGCAAAAGCACTGCTTGATAAGGCCAATTTTTATATAGTGCCCAACATGAATCCCGATGGCAGTGTCAGAGGTCATCTGCGCACTAACGCGATTGGGATTAATCTAAACCGCGAGTGGCAAACACCGAGTTTAGAAAAAAGCCCTGAGGTATATCACGTCGTCAACAAGATGCAGCAAACGGGTGTTGACCTGTTTTATGATGTGCATGGTGATGAAGGCTTACCTTATGTGTTTCTAGCGGGTTGTGAAGGCGTCCCCGCTTACAATGATAAACTGGCGCAGCTGCAAGCGGACTTTAGTCAAGCATTGACCTTAGCCAGTGCCGATTTTCAAACTCAGTATGGGTATGATAAAGATGAGCCCGGCCAAGCGAATTTGACCGTAGCGTCTAATTGGGTTGCCCAGACCTTCAAGTGTTTATCAAATACCCTTGAGATGCCATTTAAAGACAATAACAATCTGGCCGATCCTTTTGTGGGTTGGTCACCAGAACGCAGTATTTATTTAGGTGAAGCATCGCTGATTGCCATGCTCGCCGTTGTTGATAAGTTACGTTAGGGCGAGGCTGATATGGCATTAATTGAATGTCCGGTGTGTCGTAAACGTATGTCGAGCAAAGCGCCTTCATGCCCCCATTGCCAAGCAAAAACCGATGGCGACAATGAGTCCTTATCGCGCATTAGCCATATTCAAAAGTCCAGCAGCTTAATGAATCAGAGTTTCGTTGCTATGACCTTGTTCATTGCTGGTGTGGTGATTTGGTTTTGGGGTGGGGAACCCGCTGAAGGTATGCGTGCGAATATCGCCGGAATATGCTTTGTGTTTGGTTTTGTAGGTTATCTCGTAACACGAGTCAGAATCGTGTTACATAAGCGGAAAAGTGTATGACGGATATCAATCAAGTGATCGACCAAATGCCCGTTGAAGTCTATGAAAGGCTTCGCAGTGCTGCAGAGCTGGGTAAGTGGGAGGATGGTACTGTGTTGAGTGAGACTCAGCGTGAATCGACTCTGCAGGTGGTGATGTTGTATCAAGCACGTAAGCTTGAGCAAACAGAGCATTTCACTATTGCATCTGACGGTAAAATTAATGAGCTGTCTAAGGCCGAGCTGAAAAAGCAATTCCGTGGTGAGCCAATTGCCGGCTTTAAAGCGCAGGATTTATAATTTCTGACTGGCCGCACTGATTGGCATGTAAGGGGTGTTTTATTATAGGTATTAGGCGTAAGTCTGAGGTTGGCAAGGGGATTGGCATTTTATCTTTTGTTAGTGATATCAAGGCTAATATTGATTTGATATCAAATAACTTAGATGCAAATCTTGGTCCGCAAAAGTCTTAAAATAAACACTCATTTAGTGCTGTTAAGTCTGAACTGAAATCTAGTCTGAGTTTAAATCAAAAAAGCCCATCAAATATGGGCTTTTTTTGTTGCTAGCGTTTGAGGGCAACAAACAGATTAAAAGACACTATCTTTAATCTATGCTCAGTTCACCGACTAGATTTTGTAACATGGCCGCTTTTATCTCAGCTGGTTGCAAATTTTTAGATAGCAAATAATGCAGTTTTGCTAAGGCTGCTTCTATAGTCATATCGGCGCCACTGATCACGCCTGCTTTGGCTAATGCATTGCCTGTGGCGTAGCCGCCCATATTCACCTTACCTTGGAAACATTGGGTTAGATTCACCAGCACTATGCCACGTTCATCTGCTTGCCTTAAGGTTTTGAGTAAGGCGGCATCCTGCGGCGCGTTACCCACACCAAATGTCAGTAGTATGAGGGCTTTAACTGGCTGCTGCAGAATGTTCTCAAAAATCTGTGTTGAGATCCCTGGATACAAGGTCACCACACCCACAGGCTGCGGACTGATATGCGCCACTTCCAATGGGGTATCGTTGGCGACGGTGATCTTGCCTGCGCGCAGATTGATTTTGATCCCAGCCTCAAGCAGTAGCGGGAAGTTGGGTGAGGCGAAAGCATCGAAGCCGTCGGCGTGGGCCTTAGTCGAGCGATTACCTCTAAAGAGTTTGTTATTGAAGAATAAACACACTTCAGCGACTGGATAATTCGCCGCAATATAGAGTGAGTTCAATAAATTAGTTTGGCCGTCTGAGCGCAACTGTGCGAGGGGAATTTGCGAGCCCGTCACTATCACAGGTTTTGATAAGCCTTGCAGCATAAACGACAGTGCCGAAGCCGTGTACGCCATGGTATCTGTGCCGTGAAGGATCACAAAGCCATCGTACTTATCGTAATTAGCTTGTATATCGTCGGCGATCATCTGCCAATCGGTTGGTGCCATATTGGAAGAGTCGATAAGCGGGCAGTATTCGTGGATGACGAATGTCGGCATTTCTTCATGGTAAAACTCAGGCATAGATTGCACGCACTGAGTCAGGAATCCCGCGACGGGAACAAAGCCGTTATCGGTCTTTTGCATACCGATGGTGCCACCAGTATAGGCAACATAAATGGAGCGTTTAGTCATTCTTGTCGTTTTCTTAGCTTCAAGTGGCCGAATTATACGATTTTACTGACATAAACCCAATAAAAAAGCCCGGAGATCCGGGCTTTGTCTTTGTCATCATCTTGAAGTTGCGAGCTGCAACCTAGACGCTGGCAGATTTAGTTCATCATATTGCAAGTATCACAGTAGATGTAGACGTTATTTGGATCATCGAAAGAGGTGAGTGTTTTCAAACTGCTAGTCCACTGTTGTAGCATTTGTTCTAACATCGATGACTGACTTAGTGAGGCGGGCAGGTAGCTCGATACTGAGGCAAACATCTGCTGCATGAATTTTTGTTCGGGTGTCAGCTCTTGTTCGATGACGCGGGTATCAAATAGCGTCATATCCGCGAGTTTAGCGGCTTTAGCTATGGCTTCATCTACATCACCCAGTTCATCGACTAAGCCAAGCTCAAGAGCCTTTTTACCGCTCCACACACGGCCTTGAGCAATCTTATCGACTTGTTCTATGGTCATGTTGCGTTCTTTGGCGACCAGGGAGATAAAGTCCGAATAGCCGCGTTCAATATGACGTTGGATAATCGCTTCAATCTGGGGGGAAAGTGTGCGGGTAACAGATAATCCTGCCCATTCTGAGGTCGATACGCCATCGGTATGCACGCCTATACTGGCCAATGAATCTTCAAAGGTAGTGATCATACCAAAGATCCCAATCGAACCCGTGAGTGTTGTTGGCGTTGCGAAGATATAGTCGGCACTGGCTGAAATCCAGTAACCACCGGATGCGGCTAAACTGCCCATACTCACAACCACGGGTTTACCCGCTGCTTTAAGTGCCAGTAGTTCTTGACGAATTTGCTCAGAGGCAAAGGCGCTACCGCCAGGGCTATCAACGCGTAATACTAAGGCTTTAATGTGTTTATCAAAACGTGCCTTACGTAGCAGCTCGGCGGTGCTTTCACCGCCAATTTGGCCCGCAGGTTGAGTGCCGTTCAAAATTGTGCCACTTGCCACAATAATACCAACACTGTCTTGCTCTACAAAGCTGGGTAATGGCGTCACTAAGGTTAAGTAATCATAAAAACTGACTTGTTTGAAACTGTCACCACTGCTGGCTTTTCCTACGGTTTCTAGCATGGTTTTACGAAAATCTTCTGTGGTCGCTAGGTTATCAACCCATTTCATGTTGATTGCCATTGTGGCTGAATCGCCATTGGCTTTATCAAGCTCTGCCAAATAAGTGGTTGCGTCGGGCACCAGAGAATTCGGTTCGATATTGCGATTGCCTGCAACCGTTTGTGTGTAGCTTTGCCATACATCGGCTAACAGTGCACTACTGGCTTCCCGCGCAGCATCTGACATATTGTCACGTATGTAGGGTTCAACCGCAGATTTAAAGGTCCCCACGCGGAAAATATGCGCTTTGACTTTGAGTTTTTCTAAGGCCGATTTGAAATATTGGTTGTACATACTCAGGCCATCAAGCGAGACACCGCCTTGGGGATTGAGGTAAATGGTGTCGGCAAAACTGGCGAGGAAATATTGATTTTGCTCGTAGTAGTTGCCGATGGCGATGACTTTTTTACCGCTCTCTTTAAAGCGATTGAGTGCATTGCCGATAGATTGTAGTTTGCTGATCCCAGCACGTTTAAGATCGACCAGATCGAGCACTAGTACGCTAATACGTTGATCTTGTGCTGCATTGTCAATGACATAAAGCACATCGGCGAGTAGGATTTCACCATCGGCGTTGGCATTTTGGCCTTGTTTGAATGCGGCTTCTAAGGGATCGACTTGTTGTTTCTGATCGACAATAGAGCCGGCTAAATTAAGCACCAGTGCCGAATTATCTTCAACTTGGATATCTTCGCTACTGCCAATGGAGATAATGATCGCGGCTAAGAGTCCAAAAAAGATTAGATTGAGGATGAGTTTACGCGTCCCGTTCAGGGTGTGCCAAATAAACAAACATATTCTCTTGAAAAACGATGGGTTAGCGGACATCTGCCACTCCTTTATAAGTCCAATCTGCCAATGCTAACTGAAAATGGCGCTACAGGCTAAACACAATTGTAAAGGATTTTGACTGATGGCCTCGATCCAACGGTTGAGCTTAGATTTGACACAAGGTATGCTGATTTAAATCACTTGTTTTAAAAGGATGTTTGAATGTCGTTTCCCCATTTATTAGAACCCTTAGATCTGGGATTTACCCAGCTCAAAAACCGTGTGCTTATGGGCTCAATGCATACAGGTTTGGAAGAAGAAAAGGGCGGATTTGAGAAACTGGCAGCGTTTTATAAAGAACGCGCTCTGGGTGGTGTAGGTTTGATTGTGACGGGTGGTATTTCCCCCAATCTTCGTGGTCGCCTTACGCCCCATGCCTGTCAGCTGAGTTTTCCTTGGCAAGTGGGTAAGCATCGCGTGGTAACGCAGGCGGTGCATGAGGCTGGCGGTAAGATCTGTATGCAAATTTTGCATGCAGGACGTTATGGCTATCATCCTTTTTCCCAAGCACCAAGTAAGATTAAGTCACCCATTACACCCTTTACGCCGTCTGCTATGTCTAGTCGCCAAGTGCGCTCGACCATTAAGGATTACGCCAGTTCGGCCGCCCTTGCCAAGAAAGCGGGTTACGATGGTGTAGAGGTGATGGGCTCTGAAGGATATTTGATTAATCAGTTTGTCAGTGCGCGCACCAACACTCGCACCGATGAATGGGGCGGTGCGTTTGAAAAACGGGCGCAATTCCCGATTGAGATTGTTAACGCGATACGGGCAAAAGTCGGTAAAGACTTCATTATTATCTTCCGTTTATCTATGCTCGATCTGGTGGATAACGGTTCGACTTGGGATGAAGTGGTGCAACTGGCGCAGTGGTTAGAGCAAGCTGGCGTGTCCATTCTAAATACGGGCATTGGTTGGCATGAAGCGCGAGTACCGACCATTGCGACAAGCGTGCCCCGTGGCGCCTTTGCGTGGGTGACGGAAAAGCTCAAACAATCTGTTTCCGTTCCCTTAATTGCGACTAACCGCATTAACACCCCTGAGATTGGTGAGCAGATTATCGCCTCTGGTCAAGCTGACATGGTGTCGATGGCGCGGCCTTTCCTTGCTGATCCTGAGTTTGTGAATAAAGCTGCGGCGAACACGCCGGAGCTTATCAACACCTGCATTGGCTGTAACCAAGCTTGTCTTGATCATACTTTTTCCCTCAAGCGCGCAACCTGCTTAGTGAATCCTCGCGCCTGTTATGAGACTGAAATCAACTTCTTACTCACAGCCAATAAAAAGCGTATTGCGGTGATGGGTGCAGGTCCTGCGGGCATGGCGTTTTCTGTTTATGCCGCCATGCGTGGCCATGACGTTGTCTTGTTTGAAGCGAAATCTGAGGTGGGTGGTCAGTTTAATCTCGCCCGTAAAATCCCAGGGAAAGAAGAGTTTAACGAGACTATTCGTTATTTCATTAACCAAATTAAGTTGCATAAGGTGGAGCTGAGATTAAATACTCGCCTCGATGCCAGTGTGCTGGCGACCGAAAAGTTTGATGAAGTGGTAATCGCCTCAGGCGTTGTGCCGCGTGGTTTAGTCTTACCCGGTTTTGACGACCCACGGGTGGTCGATTATCAAAAAGTGCTCTCGGGTGAAGTGACTGTCGGTAATACGGTGGCCTTGATTGGCGCCGGCGGTATAGGGTTCGATATGGCGCACTTTTTGTGTGAGCGCCAGTCGAGCACCTTGAACCCCGATAAATGGCTACAACAGTGGGGCATAGATAAAACTTACCAGCATGCGGGCGGCCTAACTGAACCTCATTCCGACAATACTGATCATCGTAAGGTGTTTTTACTGCAACGTAAAACGTCGAAGATGGGCAAAGGCTTAGGCAAAACAACAGGCTGGATCCACCGTCTTGTGCTTAAGCAACATGATGTGAAGATGAAAACGGGCGTGAGTTACGACAAGTTTGATGATGCAGGACTGCATATTCGCGTGGGTGAAACCGCTGAAGTGCTGGCCGTTGATAATGTCGTTTTGTGTGCTGGGCAAGAATCGAATCGCACGTTAGTAGATGAGATGAAAGCAACGGGCCTGCCTGTGCATCTGATTGGTGGCGTAGATGTCGCGGCAGAGCTTGATGCTAAGCGTGCAATCCGCCAAGGCGCTGAACTGGCAATGCGTTTATAGAAAGTCGATAAGCCTTACGTTTTAAGCGTTAAGTATTCAATGTTAGATCCTGAAAGCCTGAACTTGTGTTCAGGCTTTTTTGTTTTAGTTTATTTGTGTGAATGCATTGAAAATAGAGAGAAGGGAAAATAGTGGGTTTTAAAACGTTTGGTATCTAATGGCGCGGATTGAATAAGGCAGTATTGAAAGGGGCTGTTTGTCTTAAAGCTACTCTTTGTTTAAAAGCTCATTTTTGTTTTAAAGCGATTTTGGGTTTTAACGCCACATCTTGTTTAAAGCAGCTTATTGAACAATCGAGTCTCACCGTTATGAGTCTTCAAACACTGCCTGTTTCTGCGTGCGTGTGTCACTTGCTACATTTTGTGTTTGCTTTGGCTTAGCCAAACTGGCTTTATTCTGATGAGATTGACACGCATAGCTGACCACAGCTGCACCTTCAGGTGACAAGTCCAGCTCTAAATCTTCGGTTGGCACACAGCAACAGGGCAAACATTCATCATGTTTAAGTTCGGCTAAGGGTTCGTTTAAGTAGCTGACTTTTCCGCTGATGACGCGTGTTTTGCAGGCGCCGCAGAAACCGTTGCGACATTCTGAGAAGATTTTAACTTTTTTAGCTTCGAGCGCTTGCAGCAAGGTGCCTTGTTGCTCGGTAAAGAGCAACACAGGCTGGCCTTGAAGGCGCACGATTGGCGCTTTCGCAAACAGGTTTTGTGGCCGTTTTTTTGATGTCACTGTTTTAATGCCATTTTGTAACGTCACTTTTAAGTGTCTTATAGATCGAAGTCGAGGAACTCATCACCATCAACCGCGGAGTCGATTTGGCCGACAAGGTATGAAGAGACTTCAACTTCCTGTGGTGCAACTTGCACTGCATCGCTTTCTAACCAGTTTTTCATCCAAGGTAATGGATTGGTTATTTCTGGGTATGGTTGCGGTAGATTCACCGACTTCATGCGTTGATTAGTAATAAACTCAACGTATTGGCACAGGATCTGTTCATTCAAACCTATCATAGAGCCGTCTTTGAACAGGTATTTGGCCCATTCTTTTTCTTGCTCTGCGGCTTTGAAGAATAAATCGAAAGCTTCCTGTTGGCATTCTGCAGCAATTTCACCCATTTCTGGATCGTCTTTACCGCCTTGCATGATGCTTAAAATATGCTGAGTGCTGTTTAAGTGTAAGGCTTCATCACGGGCGATTAAGCGAATAATTTTCGCGTTACCTTCCATGAGCTTACGTTCAGCAAAGGCAAATGAGCAGGCAAAGCTAACATAGAAACGAATGGCTTCTAGGGCGTTGACTGACATCATGCACAGGTACAAGGCTTTTTTCAGGGTACGGGTATTGACTATGACTTCTTTGCCATCGATGACATGGGTTCCTGCACCGAGTAAATGGAATATCTGAGTCAGTTGGATCAAATGATCGTAATAAGCGGCGATATCGGTCGCACGGCTTAAGATTTCTTTGTTCACGACGATATCGTCGAAGATCACTGAAGGATCGTTAACGATATTACGAATGATGTGGGTGTATGAGCGCGAGTGAATCGTCTCAGAGAAAGACCAAGTCTCAATCCAAGTTTCTAATTCAGGCAGTGACACCAGCGGCAAAAAGGCCACATTGGGCGAGCGACCTTGAATCGAGTCGAGTAGGGTTTGGTATTTCAGATTCGAAATAAAGATGTGTTTTTCATGATCAGGCAATGCACCGTAGTCAATCTTATCGCGACTGACGTCTACTTCTTCTGGGCGCCAAAAGAAAGATAACTGCTTTTCTATCAGTTTTTCGAACACTTCATATTTTTGTTGATCGTAACGAGCCACGTTGACCGATTGACCTAAAAACATAGGTTCACGGGTGGCATCGTTGGGTGTTTGACAGAAGGTAGAGTAGGCCATGGTGCTATTTTTCCAATGGATAGGGATCCACTAAATAGGGACCCCTATAAAACCGTTAACGTTAAAGACTAGATTTTATTATGGCCCAAGATTTCATGTAACAGTTGTGTGGGTGGGTTGGTTAAAACTCAATAAAAACACAACCTAACGACCATCCAAACCCAAAGCACTGAATCCTGTCCATTAACTTGAGTACAGTGTAACATAAAAAAACTAGGGATTACTGCCAAAAAACCAGACTATTTCTGAAATTCAAGTAATAAAAATTGTTACATTAGCGGCAACACTATTCATGTAGGTTTTATGTTCTCGTCTGCTCAGCATTTAATGTCAATCGCCTTTGAAATTGCTTCCTTACCGTTTGCTAAAGGAAAGATTACATCTCTGATTGTTGATTGATTAGGGTGGTAACGAATCACTAAATTCTCGCCAGTGTAGATTTCGGTTACGATTTTGTGGCAACCACCATCTGCTTTACCAGAACCCACTTCAAATCCTATGAGGCTTGGATTCCATTCCCAATTTGTAACAGGCTGACCTAATTCACGACTAAGTTCTTGAAAATCTTGGTTGTAGCTCATTGGCTTATTCTTATCGACTCTGAGTATAAGTCTATCATTTACGCTAAACTGATTTGCTCCACTTAATTCAAAATACGCCCAAATAGTCTTGTCATTTCTTTGCAAAATAGTCAGAGTTTCTCCAGTCTTTGCAGTAACCATTGCAGATGAACGAGTGACATCAGTCATTGCATCGACTTTAGTTTCAACCTCCCAACCTTCCGCAGATACAAAAGTAGAATTAACTAAAAGTAATAATACGTAGGGCATTTTCATAATAAATCCTTATACAAATCTGTTAATTATAATAACGTGGTTATACCTTCCTGAAGACAAAACATCTCATTCACTGTTACTGCATAGTTTAATCAGAAATTCAACTTTCAAGCCCTTAGCCTTAGCACTAGCAATTTCTAAATCAAATTCGTTGAACGTGTTTGGTGCACAAAAATTTTTAAACTCCAATCGATTCATCGTCATTCTCAACGCATCCTTATGATTTTTTTCTATACTGCTAAAAATAGTCTGATAAAATTCGAATGTAGACTGTATAACTTTTAAAGCGCTAACGGTACTCCAGAATAGAGAACACCTAGGAATTGCGAGTTCTTTGTAATGGTTCCCTTCTAGCGACATCGGGACAATCCAGTTTTCGTTACCATCTTCGGGCATACCAATTTCTGTGCTTATCTTGCTCTCTTTTGGATGAACAAATTGGTTTCGAACCTGAATAAGCTCCTTCATTTTTTGTGTCCTGTTGTTGCCTCTGTCGATATCAAAACCAACTCCAGCAATTTTTAAAAATGCCTCAATTTTTGATAAGGGAGGGAGGCGTTCTAAGTCCTCATAAAAATGCTCTGAGGTATCTAAGTATTTTATCAGCGCATTGGAAAGGCATTCTAAAGACAGGGAACATGCTAATATTGATGCTCTTGCATGACGATTTATAACGTATGAGTCATCAGAAGATTCTGCGAGACGTAGATGAAAAAGGGCATCGCAAACTAAATCCAAAAATCCGACATGAAAAAATAGCGCTTTAACTTTCATTAAAATCCTTTTTAGATCGAGATGGTAGCTCAACTACAGGGACACCTGGCATCGCCAGAGTAAGGAATAAACGGTGGACAATGTTTCACGTTGATACACAGTTTATTTCCGTTTGTCTCCTTAGTCACTCCCCAAGGCAATAAGTTTTTTCTTTGTCTATTTTGTATTTTTTCGATGCTCAATATGCTGAGCAAGAAGAGTATGTCTACTTAGTGCATTAGATTTTGTTAAAGCCAGTTCGAACTGGCTAAAATCACCGACAAATACGACCTGATGTTTTGCTCTGGTGATCGCTGTGTAGATTAAATGCCTGTCTAGGTTTCGACTTTTCTTAATCACTACGACCACACGATCATATTGACTGCCCTGAGATTTATGAACAGTCAGGGCATAGGCATATTCCAGATTACTTAAATCACTCCATGAAAGATCTACGATATTACCTTCAAAGTCCACTGTGATTACGTCTTGATTTTGCTGGATGATTTTGCCTACAGAACCGTTGCGTATATCTCGCGTGTAATCGTTTTTGGTGTACATTACTAAGTCACCAACCCGCAAAGATCGGCCTAACATATGATGTGTGATCGAACTTCCGTCTATCTGCTCAAGAACTAATGCACCTCCGTTGACAAAGGAGTCATGAATTTTAGCATTTAAGGCATCAACACCACCATATTGATGCTTTACTGGAGAGAGCATTAAAACATTGTTGTTTGTGCCATCGCCCCCGATATCGGAATAAATATCGATTGTTTTCTGCGTTAATTCCATCTCACTGCATTCAATAAAACTGACACCAAACCCTTTTCCTTTGTACTCAGCAAAAGGGATACTCATTTTTAAAATGGGATAGTGCCTGACGCCCATCGCCACAGAAGGAATACCTGACTCTGCCTACTGACGTTTTACTGCGGTTAATCGTGGACATGGTAAGGTCGTATTAACAAGGATATGCAAACCAAGGCCAACACCGACAGGGGATAATTGCTCTTCATCACCAGTCAGAATGATTCGGCCATTTTTTGGAAACCGCTTTAAGATCTTTAAAAGTGACAGAATATCGACCATTGATGCTTCATCTACAATGATGACGGCATCATCAGCAATTTCATCTTCTTCCATGTGGTACATGAATGAAGCAATAGTCATAGCCTCTCTGCCAGTTGCTTCTGTAATACGCTTTGCGGCTTTCCCCGCTAAAGCCATTAAGATCACTTGGCTGGTTTGGCAAAGCTTTTCCAGAACGAAGCTAATAGCTTTAATAACTGTTGTTTTTCCACAACCTGCGCCACCGGTTAGCAATGTCATAGAGTTTTGGCAACATTGGAAAACAGCGTTCGCTTGCTCAGGTGTTAAGGTAATTCCATTGGCTTTTTCATATTGTGCAAGAGCATATTCAACCTTTTCACCAAGAGATTCGCCATGATTGATGCTTTGTCGAGTATGAATAATTTCGGCAACTGATGATTCAACAATTGCCATGCTTCTTACTTGAGCAAACTGATCAAAAAGAACAATCTCTCCACGCTCTACAGCAATGGCAATGGCGTGTTTGGCAGACAATGGCGTGGGAAGGGTCCGCTTTAATCTGTATTCTAAATCTGCAATAGGTAAACAGGTATTTCCAGATTCAAAAGCGTTGAATAAAACGTGCTTTGCATAGGCTATCAACCGTTCTGGTGAATCTGGCGACATGTCAAGTCGATCTATCGCATATGCATCGACCAAGTTGATATCTGCCATAAACGCAGTGAGTAAATATGGGTCGTTTTTTATTTTTGTGTAAGAATCACAACCCCATATTTTAATTACTGAATCACCGATGTGTGGAGCTACACCTAACTGATCCAGCAATTGCAACGCACTTAGTTCTTCATAATCACGAAGTCCAGAAATAAGCCGTTCGGCTATCTCATGTCCGACAACAGGTAAAAGCCTTTGCACATCTCCCTGCAAGGAAATATTGATCAACTCATCACCATAAAAATCAATTAACTTTTCAGCCTTGACGACACTGATACCTTTAAAGTCATCAGACTCAGAGAGTAGTCTTTTCAGGTTTTCATTTCTGGCTTTTACAAAAAAAAGTGATTCTGCTTTTATGACGCGCTCAGCATTCGTCGTACCATCTTTCCATGTAATGGAGTCTTCAGTAACTGCACCTTTTACATGCCAGACATGCTTCTCTTTGAAAAGTCTCGTTGAACGAACAAGCCGCCAATCGGCTTTAACGACAAACCGCTTTTTATGGCCGTCCAGAGTCATAGCAGAAAAGATAACTCCCCCTATGGCACCTTTACTTCGAATTTTTCTGATCTGCAACTCACCATCGAATATTGACATCAGAGCCTTCCTGTTGCCAACATATAAGCTTCAAGCGCGTTCAATCGCTCAAGCTTTTTTTGAGTTTCTATGAGTTTTTTGTTTGCTTCAATCAGTTCAGCTTGCAGCGCAGCATTGACCTCTTGCTGCTTTTTAATGGCCCGTTTATCCGCAGTATTTGACGCTATCGATCGAGTAGATTCGTATTTCTCAGTCGCATTTCTGTTGTCGAGAAGTAAGATATCTTTCTCAACAAGAGACACTTTCACTTCACTGTAAAGACTAAATATTTTGGCGTTTTCTGTAAGTCTTTTCCTGTCAAACCCACATTCTCTGGCGATCATTTTTTTATTTAGGTCCAGCTTGTCAGGTAGAGTGTAATCGTCCCAATCACCTTCTTCATTGTGTTGTTCTACGAATGCTAAAAAAGCTTGGAAATTGACCTCTGCTTGTGGATTAGCCATTTATGCATCTCTGTGCTTTTTAAGCCTTCTTGGATAAACAAATTCTGGATCAATGCCGTGGTCTTCCAGCATTTGATAGCAGTCGTTCAAGCGAAGCTGCAATTCATTTATAGTCTTCTGCAATGCTTCCAACTTGGCGTTTAGAGCGCTAATTTCTTCCTTATCATCTCCAGATGTTACTGATGGGCCAGTTTTTGATCCTATGGTGTTATAGTTTTTTAGCAACTCTTTGACTTCACGATATCGCTTCATGTAGAGATCGTTGCGATAAAGCGTCTGTCGGCTTACCTTATAGTTATCAATAAAATATTGATGACCGAATTCACCTTTGTATTCAGGGTTTGTTGCAAAAAACTCCAATGAACTTAAGGCGCTGGTTAACCATTCCTTCTTCGTCATACAGTGTCCCCTGGCACAAAGACTTGCACCACATCAATAGTCTTACCTTTATGCTTTTCAGCCCTCTCATAGGCCTTTAAAGCGTTTTCACAGCCTTTAATGGTGTCGATACAGAACTGAATATGTTGATCCAATGGCTCATAGTTGTTCAGAGTGCTTGCTAACTTGTCATAGTCAGGCAGTAGGATACTAATTTGGTTTTCATAGTGACGCAGTGTATTGATAATGGATGCTTTAGCTTTTTGATCGTCTGGATTAATACCAAAATGCTGACAGCCATGACCTTCATCGCCACGCAAACACATCATGCCTTTTTCACAGGGACTTACATCAAGATCTCGTTTACATGTACCCCACGGTGTGAAATGCACAACAGAGAGTGTGTGATTTAATGCGTTTTCAATTTCGGATAGAGTGACCTTGTTCTCTCGCATTCTTTTTACGCGACGACCTAACACATCATCGGGTAATTCATCTGCAAGATACTTTTTCCTAATTTCTTCAGCACGTTCTTTGGATGTTCGGTGATCATAATGTCGAGTCTGACCAGGACTTCTCCCCATAAAGAGGTCTACCATCATCTCACTTTTCCCTGAACGCATTAACGCAGTCGTTAACCAGTGTCTGAACTGATGTGTATTAAGTGAGACCACTTTTCCTTCATCTGTTCTTATATCAAAGCGTTCAAAAACTGTGCGATTTCTGGAGCCTTTATCATCAGTAACCCAGTTTGTAAAATTATTCACAGTCATTGGTCTGGGGAGTATTCCGTCCCTGCTGGACCCTAAATCAAACGTGGACTCTTTCGCAATAAACAACATTTTGCTGTAAGGCAACTCAACTGAAAAACTGGTTGAGGAAACAGCTCCCTTACTATCCACATTAAAAGAATTTTCCTTGTAAATAATTTTCCTCGAATTCTCGTACTCTTTTAATGCCAATTGAATAACAGTTTCTTTTGAGATAACAGAAACTGGTCCTAATTTTCTACTGGATTTAAGAATGCGAACTTTCCCTACTTCAGCGCTCTTATATAGCCATCGCAATTTGCTATAAGTCAGTCCACTTGGATGTCCATTGACCCGGTCCACTTCGTGCTTGAAAAAATAGGCGTCAGGGTCATATCCATTTATTTTGAGTTCTTGAATAAGATATTCAGATCGAGAATTGAAACTTAAAAGCTCCCAAATCGCTTGTCTTGGATTTGTTTCAATTGCTTGAGCATGTTTACGAAATGGCTCTGTAACTTTCAGTATCTTATTGTACGATTCGACAATAATTTCCTGCCACATGCGTGGGACGGGACGGGCAGATGGTAATTGGCCTTTCTCTGTCAGTACATTCAGATACCAGCGCTCATTCACTTCGTCATACTGCAAACAATCCCCCTGTGTCAGGATTGTTGTCACCCCTAAATAATCATTATGTTTAAAGACAGGGTGCGGCAAAAGAGAACGATATGGCTCGGTATTCACCAGAACGTAAAGAGGCGATCCTTAAAAAATTATTACCTCCTCACAACTTAACGGTCGCAGAGGTCGCTCGGGAAGAAGGCATCGCGGTGCAAACCTTGTATCATTGGCGAGATATTGCCAGAAAAGAAGGTCGCCCCGTGCCAGGTAAAACATTAAC